>CAXBEC010000289.1:0-4635 GCA_963974145.1 uncultured Alphaproteobacteria bacterium
AAAATATGGTGATCCCGGCAGGACTCGAACCTGCAACCGTCGGATTAGAAATCCGATGCTCTATCCGGTTGAGCTACGGGATCCCGGATGACCCGCTATCGGCGCCTAATGCGTCCAGGGCTGGGTCCGGCTGACCGAGAAATTGTCGGCATAGGCCTTGGGCCGGATGCGACGCTGTTTCGGGTTATACACCGAGTAGGTCCAGCCGTTGCGCTCCGCATGCGCGATGGCTTCTTCCTTCGTATCGAAATTCAGCCGCACCTGCCCGCGCGTATCACTTGACCCGTTCCAGCCCATGAGCGGATCAGGATCGGGCCTTGCGGCAGGTTCAAATTCGATGACCCAACCGCCGGTCTTGGCGCGACCGGACTGCATGGGGTTCTTTGACGGTGCAAAAATACGAACTTCCATTGGCGTCATTTTCCTTCGCTTCGCTGCCCAGTTACCCGCCATCCGCAGGAAACCGGGAGACTTCCTTGCGGAAGCGTGAAACATGGTCGGGGCGGCTGGATTCGAACCAACGACATCCTGCTCCCAAAGCAGGCACTCTACCAGGCTGAGCTACACCCCGAGCGGCGAGAAACTAGGGTATTCCGATGCCGCTGGCAACAAACGATAACATGCCGGTCCCGGCGTATTGCCCTATGATTTAACATCACGTTCACTGTCAAACGGCCGCGGCCCGTGCCTATACTCGCCCGGCGAACAACAGGGGGAAGCTACATGGCGGATATTAAGAACGTATTGCTGATCGTCGTCGACCAGTGGCGCGGCGATACAATCTCCCATCTGGGCCATCCCTGCATCAGAACACCGAATCTCGACATGCTGTGCCGGGACGGCGTCACCTTCCGCAATACTTACACCCAGGGCGTACCCTGCGGGCCGGCACGGGCGTCGCTGCTGACCGGCCAGTACATGATGAACCACCGGGTCACCCAGAACGGCGTGCCGATGGATGCGCGGCATTACAGCCTGGCAGACGCCCTGCGGGAAGCGGGCTACGATCCGGCGCTTGTCGGCTATACCACCACCGTCCCCGACCCGCGGACAACCACGCCGAACGATCCCAGGTTTCGGGATCTTGGCCACCAGATGCCGGGCTGGAATGTGGTCGCGTCGCTGGAGCCGCGGCGGCTGCCCTATTTCAACTGGCTCCGGCAACAGGGTGTCGATGTCCCGGCGAACCCCAACGATATCTGGCTGCCCGCCGAACCAGGCGCAACGGGCCCTGGTGCGACCATGGCGCCATCGCGGGTCGACGCGGATCATTCCGATACGACCTGGACGACCGAGCACGGCCTTGCCTATCTGAAGGGGACCGAAGGCAAGCCCTGGTTCCTGCATCTCGGCTATTACCGGCCGCACCCGCCATTCATCGCGCCGCATCCCTATAACACGCGCTACGACCCTGCCGAGGTACCGCCGCCGGTCCGGGCGGCCTCCCCCGAAGACGAAGCGGCGCAGCATCCGCTGCTGGACCATCAGCTCGCAAAGATCCGCCAGGACAAGTTCTTCCGCGACGGCGCCGGCCTGGGCTGCGACATGGACGACGGCGCCGTACGCCGCATGCGCGCCGCCTATTACGGGCTGATCGACGAGGTCGATGAGCATCTCGGGCGCGTCATCGGCTATCTGAAGGAAACCGGCCAGTACGACAATACGCTGATCGTCTTCACCAGCGATCACGGGGAACAGCTGGGCGATCATTACCTGCTGGGCAAGCAGGGCTATTTCGACGAATCCTTCCATATTCCGCTGGTCATCCGCGACCCGCGCGCATCGGCCGACAGCACGCGCGGCAATATCGTCGAGGCATTCACGGAATCGGTCGATGTCATGCCGACGATTCTCGACTGGCTGGGCCGCGACAAGCCGCGAACCTGCGAAGGCGCCTCGCTGCTGCCTTTCCTCGCCGGCGATGCACCCGCCAACTGGCGAACGGAAGCGCATTACGAATATGATTTCCGGCCCAATTACGACGTGGCGGACAGTGCCCCGCCCTTCGGCCTGACCGTCGACCAGTGCGGCATGTCGATTATTCGCGATGCGGATTACAAATACGTCCATTTCGACGCGTTGCCGCCGCTGTTCTTCGATCTGAAAGACGATCCGAACCAGTTCCGCAACCTGGCCGACGACCCGGCCTATACCGGCCGCGTGCTGGAATATGCGCAGAAAATGCTGTCCTGGCGGCTGCACCATGCGGACCGCACGCTGACCGGGTATTCGTCGTCACCGAAGGGGCTGCTGAAAACCGCCTGAGGTCTCTCGCCGGTTACTGCGGCGCCAGCCGCAAGGTGAAGACACTGTCGGCGGGATTACGCGGGATGATGATCTTGATGAAGTGGGTCGAATTCCGCTTCAGCCAGCGTTTGCCGGTGTCCTCGCCATGGATCACCACATGCTGCTGCGCTCCCTCCGTGATGTCATCGAAATATCGCACATTCGGACCGGGCGGCTGGGCCGAAATACTGAGGCACAGCACCTTTGCGGCGCCGGATTCGATCTGGTCCCTGTAAAAATTACGCATCAGGTCGTGCCGATCAATGAAGAAACACCGTCGCGACGGCATGCGGGCATTCACATGCACATGCTCCAGGACCTCGGAATGGAAATAGACCGCATCTGAAACGTCGGCATCATTTTCCGTGGCGAAAAATTCCAGGAAATAATCGTCAACGGGCTGACCACTGTCGTCGATGACGTCGACCACGATCTGGTAATACTGGTGGAAATGGTCCGGATCGTCGTCCCTGCCAAAACGCGCGCGCCGCGTGGCGTCATCGCCCGTGAGGCTCGCGGTATCCTGGTTCAGGTTCCGCCAGGTCTGGGCCAGCTCCTGGTATTCGCCATAGCTGCCGCAATTCAACGCCGCCAGGATCAGGCTGCCCAGTGACCAGGAATCCTCCGGCACGTCGTACGGCACATCCGGCCTGGCCGGATCAATAATCGAGGCATGGGTCCGGTCCGGCAGAACCGCGAAGGGAAAGGCAAACCCGTCATTGTATTCATGGCGCGTGCGCCATTCCGAGATCTCGGGCCGGCGGGATTCTTGCGAAAAATCGATGGTCCGGCCGCGAACATTGAGATTGGCCGAAGGCACCCGAACCGTCCCGTCACCGCCGTTTTCATTGACGATCGCCCGCAACGTCCCGGGATAAGGATGGGTCCCCGAAATCACAAACGGCCAGACCTTTTCGCGGCCATAGGGCGACGGCGTCGGGCCGGCCCCTTCCGGCGTGAATAGGTCGCGCCGCGCCAGATCGTATTGATACCCCGAAGCCAGCTCCAGCGCATGCAGCATGCTTTCACCGGTTTCGAACCAATTGCCCCAGCCTTTCGTAATCCGGCCGATCATACTGCGTCCCATATTCGCCAGGACGGAGCCGAAATTCGCCGGCGCCAGCATGATCAGTCGCCGTGCCGGGCAATTGCCCTGTGTGTAATACGCCGAAACCCACTGTCGGGCGACAAGGCCGCCGGTGCTGTGCACGATAATGTCGAAGGGCTTTTTCAGCCTTCCGTCGTCCAGGTAATCGGTGATGACTTCCTGCATCCGCTTGCCGACATCCTCGACCCGGACATCATCCTCCATCGACAGGTAGTCGCCGAGCCAGATCGGCACGGCCTCAAATCCGTTCTGATGCAGAAATTCCGCAAGATTTTCAAAGGAAGCGCTGGTGTCGCTCCAGCCATGAATGATGACCACCTGCCGCGGCATTTCGTATCTCCTGCAATTCAGTTGTCGCTTGTCCGCAACCGGGGAATGCTACCACCAATAGGGGAATATCAAAGCGTAAAATTCACCCCGAATCCGGCTATCCGGGTTTCCGCAGCACCGCCTGCACCGCCGTTTCCAGCGCCTGCAGGAAATCGGAACGATCCCGCCTGGTGAAGCCACGGCCGCCGCCTCGGATGGTCCCCTGATCACGCAGGTCGGTCATGAGGTTCCGAACCGCCAGGGCGTTGCCGATATTCTCCGGCGTGAAGGGCTTGCCGTTATGGTTCAGCACCCGCGCGCCGGCTTTCACGCAGCGATCCGCCAGCGGGATATCCGCGGTAATGGCGATATCCCCCGGCCCCACATGCTCGGCGATCCAGTCATCGGCGACATCAAGCCCGTCGGCGACCACGACCTGTTGCACAAGCGGGCTGCGCGACGGCCGCATGCCGCTGTTGGAGACCAGATGGACGGTCAGCCCGTGCCGCTCCGCGACGCGGACCACCTCATCCTTCACCGGGCAGGCATCGCCATCGACATATATCGCCATTTACACCCCGCAACACACGGTCAGTCGCGTTTCTCGGTACCGACTTCGGTCAGCAGATGTGCAATCGCTTCATAAGGCTGTGCCCCGACGACCCCATGGCCACCGGCCACGAAGGTCGGCACACCGGTCACGCCATACTGGTGCGATTTCGCCCAGTCGGCATCGACGGCATCCTTGAAGCTGCGGGTTTCCAGAACCTCGCGCGCTTCGTCCACCGGCAATCCGACGGCTTTCACGACATCAAGCAATACATCGACATCACCGACATTGCGCCGGTCGACAAAATAGGCGCGATACAGCGCGTCATGCAGTTTCTCGCCGCCCGGCTGGGTGTCGGCCCATTTGCCGAGTTCCTGCGCCA
>CAXBEC010000290.1:0-4631 GCA_963974145.1 uncultured Alphaproteobacteria bacterium
TGCCGGCCAGAGCGAAGCGTCCATTGGTCCCGCCGATATCCGCGACGAGATGCGCCGCCATCAGGTCAGCGCCCCTTTGCCCGGGAGAATTTTTCGATTTCGGCAATACAGTTTTGTTGCCACCGATGCACATCGAAGGCGATCAGCTGGTCGAACATCAGCCCCCAACGTATCCGGCGCTCTTCCAGCGGCATGTGGATCGCCTGATTCAGGGCCTGCGCCATGCCTTCCGTGTCATAGGGGTTCACCAGCAGCGCGCCCTTCATTTCCTCCGCGGCACCGGCAAACCGGGAGAGGACAAGAACACCCGGATCGTCAAAGGATTGCGCCGCAACAAATTCCTTGGCGACCAGATTCATGCCATCGCGCAGCGGTGTTACGAAACCGACCCGGCTGTGCCGGTAGAACCCGGCCAGCACCTTGCGGCTGTAACCCTGGTTCAGGTAGCGCACCGGTATCCAGTCGAATTCGGAATGGGCGCCGTTGATATGCCCGGCCTCCGCTTCCAGTTCGTGGCGGATTTCCTGGTATTGCGGCACCCCTTCCCGCGATGGCGGCGCGATCTGCATGAAGGTGACGCCGCGCTTGTGATCCGGGTAGGTCTGCAGGAACAGGTCGAACGCCTGCATCCGGTGCAGCAGCCCCTTGGAATAATCCAGGCGGTCGACGCCGAGGATGAGGTGCCGGTCGCCGATACTGTTCATCAGGCGATTGACCGTCGTTGAGTTCTCCGCCTCGTTTGCAAGCCGGATGAAATCCTCCGTATCGATCGAGATCGGAAAATGCTTCACCTTGGTTTTCTGGCGGCCGACATGGACCGTGCCGTCCGGCTCCGCCGTACCGCCCGCTTCCCGGATGACGTAGTCCAGGAATGCCAGGACATCCCCGCGGGTCTGGAACCCGATCACATCGAATTCCAGCAGGGCCGCAACGATTTCCGCATGGTTCGGCAAGGCCAGCAGGATTTCTCGGGCGGGCCAGGGGATATGCAGGAAAAATCCCATTTTCTGGCGGCATTTCAGCTTGCGCAGTTCCGATGCCAGCGGCAGGAAGTGATAGTCGTGAATCCAGACGATATCGTCCGGCTCCAGCAGTGGCGCAATCTGTTTCGCAAAAAGCTCATTGACCCGGTGATAACCGCTGAAATTCTGGCGGGAAAATTCGGTGAGATCGAGCCGGTAATGCATCAGCGGCCAGAGCGACCGGTTCGCATATCCGTTGTAATATTCGTCGTAGTCCTGCTCCGTGAGATCCAGCGTCGCATAGGTGATATTGCCCACGGTCTTGAAGTGCAGGCCATCGGGCGCGGTTTCAACCGTTTGTCCGCTCCACCCCACCCAGATGCCGCCCATGCGCTCCAGGGCCGACTGAACGGCGACCGCCAGGCCACCCGCCGAATCCTTGCGTCGACCATCGGGAACCATCACACGATTGGAGATAACGATCAGGCGACTCAAAACGCATCCTCCCAGGACTTTGACAATCGGATCGCGGAGTAGATCAGGCCGACCATCGAATAGGTCTGCGGAAAATTACCCCAGAGTTCCCCGGTTTCGGGATCGATATCCTCTGACAGAAGGCCCAGATGATTGCGCCGCTCCAGCATGTGTTCGAACAACTCGCGGGCCTCCGCTATCCGGCCGGCCGACGCCAGCCCGTCGATATACCAGAAGGTGCAGACATTGAATGAAGTCTCCGGCACGCCGAAATCATCCTCCAGGCGGTACCGGAACAGGTAATTGCCGTGTTTCAGCTCCTTTTCGATAAACGCGAGCGTGCCCAGGAATTCCGCGCTCTTCCCGTCAACAAAGCCGAGTTGCGGCAGCATCAGCAGAGATGCATCCGCATCGTCACCGCCAAAACTGTTGGTGAAGGCCTGAAGCTCCTCGTTCCAGGCACGCTCCATAATCCCGTCCCTGATCCAGGCGGCATGATCCGCCCAGACCCGCGCCCTGTCCGGGCGTTTGATGTGAACCGCGATCTTCGCCAGCCGGTCGCAGGCCGCCCAGCACATGACACTGGAGAATGTGTGGACCTGCGCACGGGTCCGGTATTCCCACAACCCCGCATCCGGCTGGTCCCAGCGGGCCAGCGCCTGCTCTCCAAACCGTTCAAGACTCTCGAACAGGGCGCCATCGCCCGGCCGGTCCAACCGCTGGTCGAAAAAGCTCTGTGCGCTGGCGAGGATGACGCTGCCATACCCGTCATTCTGCACCTGCCGGTACGCGTCATTGCCGACCCGGACAGTTCCGGCACCGTCATAGCCGGTCAGCCCGTCGATCACGCGTTCGGTCAGGACCTTTTCGTGCAGGATACCGAAAACAGGCTGCAGGTAACCGTCCTCCGATCCGACGATGATATTCTTGATATAGTTCAGGTAGCCCTGCATCGTCCGGGTCACCCCGAGGTGATTGAGCGCCCGCACGACAAAGTAGGAGTCCCGCAGCCAGCAGAAGCGGTAGTCCCAGTTCCGGCGCGACTGGTCCGATTCCGGGATCGACGTCGTCGCCGCAGCAATGATCGCCCCGGTTTCCTCGAAACTGCTCAGTTTCAACGTGATCGCCGAACGGATCACCACATCCTGCCATTCGAAAGGCACCGCCAGATAGCGGCACCATTCGGTCCAGTAGAACTGCGTGCGTTCCAGGAAATTCCGGTAGGTTCCCGAAACCGATTCCTCAAGGCTCTCATCCGCGCCAAAAAACATGGTAACCGCGTCTTCCAGAATGAACGGCAGTTCCTTTTCGACGAAGGTGACGGCGCAATCCGTCGTCAAACGATAGGTCTGTTCCGGCGAGCGATACCGGATGTGATTGCTCCCCCGGGTAATGGTCGACGGCGCCTGGGCATAATCGAAGGCCGGGCGCAGCCGGATCGTGATCTGCGGTGTCCCGCTGAGCGGCGCTATCTGGCGGGCCAGCATATGCGGCCGGAACGTGCGCCCGTACTGTTTGAAGCGGGGTGCAAAATCAGTAATCCGGACGCTGCCCCCGTGATCGTCAAAAAGGGTCGTCTCCAATATGGCCGTGTTCGGCAGATAGCGTTGTTCGGCGCGGGCAAAATGGGAAAGTTCGACATCCCAGAACCCCGTATCCTCCGCGTGGTCCCGGTTGACCAGGGCGCTGAAAACCGGATCGCCGTCAAGACGCGGCAGACAGCACCACACATGGCGGCCCCGGTCATCGATCACCGCCGAAAAGGTGCAGTTCCCGATCACGCCCAGATTCAACCCGCGCCAGTTACCCGGTTTAACCGATTCAGCCATCGTGAATGCTGTCCTTACCTTCCAGTTTCTTCAGTAGCACGCGAAGCCATGTATGCACGGCATCGACATCCGCAAGCCGACCAAGAGCGCAGCTGTCCCGATCGCGACCCACGAATATGCCGTACCCGCCGAGCTTCTGCACAGCCGCGAACCCGTATTCATCTGTCGTGTCGTCGCCCAGAAACACGGGAACACGACCAGCAAAGGGATCCTCGCGCATGAATGCGTTGATAGCGGTTCCCTTGTCCGCGCCTTCCGGCTTGATCTCAAACACCATCTTGCCGTGCAACACCGCGAAACCGCCACGGCCCGAAAGACACCGGACGATAACATCGCGGACGTCTTCCTCCAGTTCCGGGAGCGCACGGTAGTGCAGCGCAATGGTCAGACCTTTGTCCTCCAGCAGCAGCCCCGGCCGTTCGTTCACGAAACCGGCCAGATCGGACAGCACCCCGTTAAGGTCCTCCCGTGACCCGGTATTTTCGATGCGGCCCTGATATGAACGCCGTTCCAGGCCATGCACCGCGCCGACCGGCAGCGACAGCCCCGTGAACAGGCTGTCCGCATCACCCATCGTCCGTCCGGTAATCAGTGCCAGGGCGCCGTTGAGGCGTCTCGCCAGGCGTTTCAGACAAACCAGAAGATCTGGCGATACCTCTACCAGCTCCGGCCGTTCGGCAATTTCCAGCAACGTCCCGTCGATATCGAGAAACAGGGCCAGCCTGTCCGGATCCTCAGGCAGCGACAGCGTTTCGGTGGATGTTCCGCTGCCCGGCCGCGGACGTGCTTCAACCAATGAACTATCGTTGCGTGGCGTCATCGGTTGTGAGATTTCCCGGCGCGGTTTTCCAAGGCTGCGTATCAGGGCCCAAAATGTCATGTTTATCCCTGTAAATCCAGCCATTTAGGAATTTTCGCTTTCCCCGCTATATAGTCTTGGTGTGCGGCGTGATCGGCTACTAAGCTTCCTGCCCGCGACTTCTTCGCCGCATCGGGCCCCCGATGCCGTATTTTTCAGGGACAACGCAATGCTGGCCGCCTTCAGAGTCAGAAGTTTCCGCTTTCAGTGGCCGGCCGACCTGCTGACCTCCTGGGCATTCGAAATGGAAACGCTCATCCTCGGCTGGTACGTGCTGGTGGAAACCGATTCTGTCGTCTCACTGGCCCTGATCGGGTCGCTGCACTTTCTGGGAACGCTGATTGCCCCGCTGTTCGGCGTCGCCGGCGACCGGATGGGCCGCCGTGCCGTGATGTGCATGATGCGGGCGACATACGCCAGCCTCGCCGTGGCGATGATGATCTTCGGGCTGACGGATACCCTGACCCCCAACCATGTCTTCGCCATCGCGTTCCTGGCAGGGCTGGT
>CAXBEC010000291.1:0-4626 GCA_963974145.1 uncultured Alphaproteobacteria bacterium
GTCTGTTCAAGGTCGAGGATATGAATCCCGTTGCGCACGCCGAAGATATACGGCTGCATTTTGGGGTTCCAACGGCGCGTTGTGTGGCCGAAATGGATGCCAGCTTCAAGCAGCTGGCGCATAGTAAACGTTGGCATCGCCATGTTTTAACGTCCTTTACCGGTTATTCCTCCGCGGGCGAAAGCCAGTTTCCCAGCACCGGAGCGGCCACTACCCTCATCGGCAGCGCGCGCAAACCCACGTGTGATATGGCGTGCGGTATATAGCCTAAAATCGGGCAATGCAAGGCGGCATTGGTAAATACGCCTCACCGGCAGAACGACGCTACAGGTCCCTCACATCCATGACCCCGGGGATCGATTTGACGGCCGATCGCATGGCGACCGAAATCGCAAACCCGCCCGGAATATCGATTTCGATTTCCCGGTCTTCCGTCTCCAGCATCAGGCGCACGCGGCCGGGCCCTTTTTCGCCGTGTTCCCGGAAAACATTGGCCAGGCTGGTCAGCGGGGTTTCATCGCACATGAAAACACACAGCCCCGCAGCGGCCCGTGCCGCCGCCTCGTCCAGCGGCTGGATACCTTGTGCGGTAAGGCGGAACCCGTCGTTCCAGCGCTGCACGTCAACCGTGGCCAGCAGGGGCACGCCGGATTCCAGAAGATCGCGACTTCCCGCCAGGACTTCAGAAAATACCGTTATTTCATAGGAACCGGTGGCGTCGGACATCTGTACAAACGCCATCTTCGATCCCCGGGACGATGTCGTGAACCGGCGCGCCGACACGATGCCCGCGAGCTTGATTCGCCCTTCGCTCATCCGGCCTGTCGATACCTTGATCCATTCCACGACGCCAAGCTTCTCGCAGGTCGCCTGATAGGATTGCAGGGGATGCGCGGACAGGTAAAAGCCGATTGCCTCGAATTCCTGCTGAAGGCGTTCCTGCGCGGGCCACTCCTCGACGGACGGCAGGGGCGGCGTTATCGCCGATTCCTCGGCGCCGAACAGGTTGACCTGCTTGCTTTCCCGGTCATTCTGCGCCGCATTGGCATGGCGGACCAGCATTTCCACCGCATCGTATAACTGGTGCCGGTTTGGATTCAGGTTATCGAACGCACCGGCCCTTACCAGGTTTTCAATCTGACGTTTATTGAACACCTGGGTTCCGAGCCTGCTGGAGAAATCGAAGATCGACGTGTAGGGACCGTTCGCCTCACGCTCCGCCACAACTGCCGCCATGGCTGCCGCGCCGACATTCTTCAGCGCCGCCAGCGCATAGCGGACCGCGAGCGCACCGTCTTCCCCGGTCTCAACCGTGAAATCGACGCCGGAACTATTGACGTCCGGCGGCAGAAGCGCGATTCCCAAACGGTCCAGTTCCGTCCGGAAGAGGCTCAGCTTTTCGGTATTGCCCATATCCTCGCTCATCGAGGAAGCAAAGAACTCCACCGGATAGTTCGCTTTCAGATACGCCGTCTGATACGCGACGAGCGCATAAGCGGCCGCATGGGACTTGTTGAAACCATATCCGGCAAACTTGGCAACCTGATCGAAGATTCCGCCAGCCACTGCGCCGTCAACGTTATTCGCCTCGGCGCCATCGGTGAAGATCTGCCGCTGCGCATCCATTTCCGCCTGGATTTTCTTGCCCATCGCCCGCCGCAACAGGTCGGCGCTGCCGAGACTGTATCCGGACAGGACCTGCGCAATCTGCATGACCTGTTCCTGATAGATCATGATCCCGTAGGTTTCCTTCAGAATGTTCTCCAGCGAAGGATGCAGATAATCGGGCGTTTCCTGTCCATGTTTCCGCTTGA
This sequence comes from uncultured Alphaproteobacteria bacterium, assembly GCA_963974145.1. Classification (GTDB taxonomy): domain Bacteria; phylum Pseudomonadota; class Alphaproteobacteria; order UBA8366; genus MarineAlpha4-Bin1. The sequence goes on from CAXBEC010000291.1 coordinate 1,815, forward strand.
TGAAGCTGGGGATATTGTCCATCGGACCCGGACGGTACAGGGCCACCACGGCGATAATGTCCTCGAAACGGTCAGGCCGAAGCTTTTTCAGCACGTCGCGCATGCCCGAACTTTCCAGCTGAAACACGCCGGTCGTATCCGCGTTGCACATCATTTCGAAGGATTTCGCGTCGTCGAGCGGGATACGGTCCAGTTCAAGGCTGATATTGCGTTCCTGCAGCCGCCGCACCGCCCCGACCAGCACCGTCAGGGTCTTCAGCCCCAAGAAGTCAAACTTTACCAGCCCCGCCTTTTCAACGAATTTCATATTGAACTGCGTGACTGGCATGGTGGAACGGGAATCACGATACAGCGGCACAAGTTCATTCAACGGCCGGTCGCCGATTACCACCCCGGCGGCATGCGTGGATGCGTGCCGGTACAGCCCTTCCAGCTTCAGCGCGTTATTGATGAGCCGGCCGACTTCCGGGTCCTCGTCACGCATCTGCGCCAGCAGCGGTTCGTCCTTCAGCGCCTGCGCCAGACTGACCGGATTCGCCGGATTGTTCGGCACCAGCTTGCAGATCCGGTCGACCTGCCCGTAGGGCATTTCCAGCACGCGCCCCACGTCCCGCAGCACGGCCCGCGCTTCGAGTTTTCCGAAGGTGATGATCTGGGCGACCCGATCCTCACCGTATTCCTGCTGGACGTAGCGAATGACATCGTCCCGGCGGTCCTTGCAGAAGTCGATGTCGAAATCCGGCATCGACACGCGTTCCGGGTTCAGGAACCGCTCAAACAGCAATCCGAACCGCAGCGGGTCCAGGTCGGTGATGGTCAGCGCCCAGGCCACAACGGATCCGGCACCGGAACCACGGCCCGGTCCCACCGGAATGCCCTGGTTCTTTGCCCACTGGATAAAATCGGCAACGATCAGGAAATAACCCGGGAAGCCCATCTGCTCGATCACGCCGAGCTCATAGTCCAGCCGTTCGCGATACGGCTTCGCCAGCTCATCCCGCCTCGCCTCATCCATCCCTTCGGCAAAAATTTGCACTTCAAGGCGGTTTTCCAGCCCATCCTCCGCCAGTTGCCGCAAGGCTGCGGTTTCACTGCGGCCTTCGAGCTTCGGATAGGTCGGCAGGATCGGATCATGCGTATCCGGCATGAAGGCGCAACGCTGGGCTACGACCAGCGTATTGTCGATCGCTTCGGGAATATCGGCAAACAACTCGCGCATTTCCTGCGCGGACTTGAAATAATGTTCCGCGGTAACACGCCGCCGGTCCAACCGCGATACCGTCGCGCCCGCAGCGATACAGAGCAGCGCGTCATGCGCCTCGTACATGCCCCGGTCGGCAAAGAAAACCTCATTGGTCGCCACCAGCGGCAGGTCACTCGCATAGGCAAGGTCAATCAGCGCGTCTTCGATCTGGTCCTCTTCCGGCATGCCGTGGCGCATCAATTCGACATACAGGCGCCCCTCATACATGGCCGACAGCCGCCGCAGCATGGCTTCGGCATCGCGGCGCTGCCCGTCCATCAGCAGTCGGCCAACCGGGCCGCCGACCCCGCCGGTCAGCGCGATCAGGCCGGCATTATGCGCTTCCAGATCCTCCAGCGAGACCTGGGCCGCGTCTTCGGCAGCCGAATCGAGAAACGACTTGCTCACCAGCGCCAGAAGATTCCGGTACCCCTCCTGCGATTGAACCAGCAATACCAGCCAGTCGACGCCAACGCTGCCGGCCCCGTGCGGCATATCGGTTTCACGCTTTACAGCAAGCTGGCAGCCGATAATCGGCTGAATACCGGCTTCGCGCGCCGCCAGGGAAAATTCCAGCGCACCGAACAGATTGCCGGTATCCGCCACACCGACCGCCGGCATTTCCTGGCGTTTGCACAGTTTAATCAGGTCCGGAATCTTGATCGCGCCTTCGGAAAGCGAAAACGCGTCGTGAACCCTCAGATGGACAAAATCAGAATGGGACATGGTTTGAAATTATACCCGAGTCGGCAGGGTGTCATCCCTTCACAGGTACAAAGATATGGTAGAGCGTCAATTTTCCACCGCGACATGTGGATAAAACGACAGCGCCTCAGGCCGTGACGAGAACGCCTTCCTCAAGCCGGACAACCCGGTCCAGGCGTGACGCCAGGTCGTTGTTATGGGTCGCGATCAGCGCCGCAAGCCCATTGTCGCGAACGAAGGACAGGAACAGGTCCAGGACCTCCGCCGCCGTATGGGCGTCCAGATTGCCCGTTGGTTCGTCCGCGAGCAGCAGGCGCGGTTCATTCGCCAGCGCACGGGCGATAGCCACCCGCTGTTGCTCTCCACCGGAAAGGCGTGCCGGACGGTGGCTGGCCCGTTCCGAAAGGCCGACCGCGGCGATCAGGTCCCGCGCCCGGTCGCGCGCCGCGCGGCGCGACTTGCCGGCGATCATCTGCGGCAGGATAACGTTTTCCTCCGCCGAAAATTCCGGCAACAGATGGTGGAACTGGTAGACGAAGCCGATTTCGGTCCGCCGGATCGCCGTACGGGCCGCATCGGAAAGGACTCCGCAGGCGCGGCCGCAGATGCCAACATCGCCGCCGTCGGGCATTTCCAGCAGGCCCGCCACATGCAGAAGCGTTGACTTGCCCGCGCCGGACGGGCCGACGAGCCCTATCAACTCGCCGGCGGGCACGGAGAGCGTGGCGTCCCGGATGACTTCGAGGTTGGAATCGGCCTGCTTGTAGGTCCGGACGACATGGTCCAGCTCCAGCACCGGTCCCTCACTCATAACGCAGCACTTCCACCGGATCGAGCCGGGCGGCGCGACGCGCCGGAAACACC
>CAXBEC010000292.1:0-4620 GCA_963974145.1 uncultured Alphaproteobacteria bacterium
GAACAGAAACAGCGTTACCTGCCGAAAATCCTGTCCAGCGATGAATTCTGGTGCCAGGGCTATTCCGAACCCGGTGCGGGGTCGGACCTTGCCTCGCTGCAGACCCGCGCGGTGCGCGATGGCGATGAATATGTGGTCAACGGCCAGAAAATCTGGACCTCGCAGGCGCATCGGGCTGACATGATTTTCTGCCTGGTACGAACCGACCCGGATGTGAAGAAACAGGAAGGCATTACCTTTCTGCTGATCGACATGAAAACGCTGGGCGTGACCGTGAAGCCGATCATTTCCATCGACGGCATGCATTACCTGAACGAGGTGTTCTTCGACGATGTCCGGGTGCCGGTGGAAAACCGTATCGGCGAGGAAAACAAGGGCTGGACCTACGCGAAATTCCTGCTTGGCCATGAACGCACGGGCATTGCCGGGGTATCGAAATCCAAGCGGCGGGTCGAAAAAATCAAGGAAGTCGCGGCGGTGGAAAAATCGGAAGGCGGTGCGCTGATCGACGAACCCGCATTCCGCACGCGGCTGTCGCAGTTGGAGGTCGAACTGATGGCGCTGGAGGTCACCAACCTGCGCATGATGGCGGCGATGAGCGCAGGCCGTCCGCCGGGCGCGGAATCATCCACCCTGAAAATCCGGGGGACCCAGATCGAGCAGGACCTGAACGAGCTGCTGGTCGAGGCGATGGCCTATTACGCGCTGCCCTACGGGCCGGGCCAGGTGCGGCCGGACACCAACGAGGCGCCGATCGGCCCCGATCACAGTGTCGGTGTGATGAGCGAACGATTGTTGCGCCGGGCGGCCTCGATTTATGGCGGCTCGAACGAAATCCAGAAGAATATTATCGCCAAGGCTATCCTCGGACTTTGAATCAACCTGTAGCGCCGGCCTTGCTCACCAGACAGGCATTTGCGTTCGGTGCCGCGAATTGCATCAATCACGGACCTATTTCCTTACCCGTGGGGCCGGCGGGAAAAAAATCCCCTAAATCCAGTATTTTATAGCAAATCAGATTATTTCCTGTCTTGTCGGGGAAAATGATCGCCCGTATTGTCGAAGAACTTTCGTACGGGAATGGTGGGACGAAATAGTGGGCGGCTTCCCTTTGGGCAGTCCGCCACGAGTTGACTATTGCCTTGCGGAAAGCGTTTTTTACATACACCGCCCTGGTTCAGGCGGTAATTCCGTGGGAGGAAAACAATGCCACCGGTTATGGTTGCGGGTAAGCGCTGTTTCAATATCGCACCCCTTAGTGGTCCTTTCGGAGCGCGGATAACGGGCCTGGACTTCACCAGATTTTCCGGCGACACACTGTTCAAGGTGATTGAAGAAGCACTGCTGGAGCATCAGGTGCTGGTGTTCCGGGACCTTGGGCTCGACGAAAGGCAGCAGATTACGCTTAGCCGGTATTTCGGAGACATCCAGGAGCATGTGCTGAGCCAGTATCGCGGGATGGACCCGGGCATTTTCGTGATCAGCAACCTCGATAAGGACGGCCGCCCGACAGGCGAACATCCGGATCCGGGCGCGATGATCTGGCATACGGACGGGTCCTGGTCGCACCGGACAGGCGCAATCACCATGCTGTACGCGCTACAGATTCCGAGTGAAGGCGGCGATACGCTGTTTGCCGATATGTATACGGCCCATGACGAACTCGACAACGCCACACGGACGCGGATATCGAATATGACCGCGGTTCATGACCTGAATGATTCCCGGCGTCGTTCCGGGGCGCGGGTCCAGATGACGGCGGCGCAACGCGCCGAAGCGCCACCGGTTGAGCATCCGATCATCCGGATACACCCCGAAACCGGCCGTCCCGCGCTGTATCTCGGCGAACACGCCGCCTATGCCACCGGCATGCCGGAAGCGGAAGGGCGGGAACTGGTCGCGGACCTGAACGAACGCGCGACCGCGCCGCAGCTGATCTATCGGCACCGCTGGCGGCGGCGCGATCTGGTCATGTGGGACAACCGTTGCGTACTGCATCGGGCCACGCCGTTCGATACGGCCCATGAAAGCCGCGTGCTGCGCCGTACGACGGTGCTGGAACCGTTCATGGAAGACGTTGAGCCGGCAATGGTCGCTAATCTCTGATCCAGCCGGGACCCCACAGGTTCAGCGAGCGTTCTTCCAGTGGCCAGACCCGGGGGGCCATTTCGCGCGGCAGGTTTTCCAGTTCGGCGGAAATTTCGACCTGGTGGCCGTGCGGGTCCTTGATCATGAAGAACAGGTTGTTGCCGGGGCCATGGCGCCCCGGTCCCCACCACAGCTTGATATTCAGGGATGACAGGTGATCCGCCCAGTCGCGGATATCGTTCCATGAATCGGCCTCATAGGCATGGTGATCGGACCTGACCTCCGATGCGCTGAACACTGCGAAACTGTGGTGTTCCGGGTCGGACCGGTAGAACGCGACCTTGCGGGTGGACGGATCGTCGATATCGGCGGCGCAGTAATCCGACGCGGCGTAGCCCAGAACGTCTTCATAGAATTGCATCATCGGGCCCAGTTTGTCGGTCGCGACGACGACATGCTGCAACCGCCCCGACAGGTTCAGCGCTGACGGGGTATTGACCGCCTTCTGCGACGGCAGGTCACGGCGCGGCAGGCCGAAGACGCTGAGCCAGCCATCGGGGTCGCGCACCGCGACGGCGTCCGGTTCGAAAATGGCAGACGGCGAGGGTTCGGTGTTCAGCCCCTGTCCCTGCAGGAAGGCGCGGATGTCCTCAAGCTGCTGCCGGCTTTGCACCTTGTAGCCGTGATAGGGCCGTTCGCCCGGCTGGCCGCTGCCGATGACAAGCCGCCGGCCCGGTCCCTGCAGCAGGAAGGTGCCATCCTCGAACGGTGACTGGTGGAAGCCGAAGACGGTGGCGTAATAATCGGCGAGCATCGCCGGGTTGTCGGAATTGAGCCGCAGATGGTCCAGCTGCGCCGGCCAGATCGGCGATTCGATGCTCATGCGGCTTGCTCCCCGGTATTGTAGACAAAGACATTTTAAAGCGATCCTGCGGCGGGGCAACCATAACGCGGGGCAGGACGCCCAAGCTTGTATTGCCGCGCCGGTGCCGTAATCGCTATGTTCAGGCATGCGAATGTGATGAGGGAGGCCATCACCATGAGCCGCAACAGCGCGCGGCGGTACACCGGCGGGCTGGTCAATCTCGACAAGGGGCTGATCAGCCGGGATATCTTCACGAACCAGGCGGTCTATGACGACGAGCTGGAGCGCATCTTCGCGCGCTCCTGGCTGTTTGTCGGGCATGAAAGCCATATCCCGGAAAACGGCGATTACATGCTCAGCCGGATGGGCGAGGAATCGGTTATCTTCAACCGCGACCGGAACGGCAGGCTGCATGTCTTCCTGAACAACTGCCGACACCGGGGCATGCGGGTCTGCCGGTATGACAACGGCAATTCGCGCAAATTCGCTTGTCCTTTCCACGCCTGGGTATTTTCCGACGAAGGCAAATTGATCGGCGTGCCGAAGCTGGAATCCGGTTATCACAACGAACTGGACCGGTCGCAATGGGGGCTGATCGAGGCGCGCGTCGCCAGCTATCACGGCTATGTCTTTGCCTGCTGGGACGAACAGGCGCCGGAATTCGAGGATTACCTCGGCGATCTTCGCTTCTATTTCGACGATTACTGCGAACTGCCGGACGGCACCCATGGCGACTGGGAAGCCTTCGGCGGCGTGTTCAAATGGCGCGTGCCGTGCAACTGGAAATTCGGCGCGGAAAATTTCGGCGGCGATTATTATCACAACCCCAGCCATGCCTCGGTCGATGCGGTGGTGCTGTCGCCCGCCGGGACCAAGGGGCGGCATACCTATGACACCGTGTCGAAGACGCGCGAGCTCCACAAGCTGAACATTTTGACGAAGGAAGGGCATAACGCCCGCGGCGAGCTGTTCAAGGATGATTACGACTACGTGCCGACCTATCAGGAAATGGCGGTGGTCGAGGATTACTTCCGCGACTGCTATGCCCGGCGGCAGTCGAAGCTGGGCGAGAAGGCGCGCTGGTACGGCCATGGCGGCACGATCTTCCCGAACGTGTCCTATTCCAACGGGGTGCAGAGCATGGGGACCTGGAATCCCTGCGGTCCGCATGAAACCGAAATCTGGCGCATTTTCCTGGCGCCGAAGGCCGCGCCCGACGAGGTCAAGAACGTGCTGCGCCATTATGTGATCCGCTATCAGGGCCCGTCCGGGCTGACCGAACAGGATGACATGGAAAACTGGGCCTCGGCGCATGAAGGCGCGCGCGGCACCATCGCCCGCCGGCATGATTTCCATTACGGCATGGGCATGGGGCATGAGCGCAAGGGCTGGCCCGTGTCCTGGCTGGGCGGTGATATCTACGCGACCGAGGATGTCTCCGAACAGAACCAGCGCGCCTATTACAGCCGCTGGGCGCGCGACATGGACCGCCCGCCCTTCGAGCGCAAACCGCTGCAGGCGGCGGAGTAACCGGCGCCATGGACGGGGCACAGGACGGCGATTTTCTGGCGCAACTCATTCTGCGCCACCGGGTGGAGCAGTTCTACATCGCCGAGGCGGACCTGCTGGATACGCGGCAGTTCCGCGAATGGCTCACCCTGCTGGAC
>CAXBEC010000293.1:0-4615 GCA_963974145.1 uncultured Alphaproteobacteria bacterium
AAGCCGGTACCCCGGTAGCGCTGGCAGCCGGCACGGGCGGCGCGGGAGCAATCGTCGCAAATGCCCTGGAGGCATCAACTGTCGATCTTGCGGATGAATTTACACGCATGATCGTCACGCAAAGAGCATTCTCTGCCAATACCAAGATAATCACGACAGCCGATGAAATGCTCGAAGAACTGACGCGGGTCGTCCGATAGCGCGCAGTTTTCCGGAATTTACCCTCCTTACTCGCGGCCCGGCATATCTGCCGGGCCGTTTTTATTTCCACCGGCATCACATAAATCGCACGAAAAAGAATCTCTCCGCCGCTTTTACGGTTTGTTTAAGAAATTCGGGTCTAATCCATTCGACTGCAGACGACAAAACCACGAGTCTCAGAGGCTCAACCGGTTTTCGGAGCTGTCGCGACTTTTGGGCACGAAGGATAAAACGGTGAACGATTCAGCCACCGCGCGTTATGACAAGGCACCCGGTTCATCGGTCATTGGACCCGATGGCAAGGTGATGACCTTTGCCGACCTGCCACCGGCAAACACGAAGCGCTGGGTCGTTCGTCGCAAAGCCGTGGTTGTTTTTGCCGTTCGCGCCGGCCTGCTGACGCTTGAAGAGGCTTGTGAGCGCTACAGCCTGTCAGTTGAAGAATTCATATCCTGGCAACGCCTTATCGAAAGCCACGGTATGCGAGGCCTGCGCACGACACGCCTGCAGCAGTACCGGAAGTCACGCCTGCGACGCAGAATATAGGCTTTGCCGACCCGCTCTCAGCCCCGCGTCGCTGCAGCAGCAAGTTCCCCAGGAATACCACCACGCTGACACCCGGCATCCCTGACAGTCATGTCGGGGAGAATGCCCTGTTACGCAAAAGCATAAAAATATTTACGAACTTTAACTTTATTTAAATAAAATTTTATGTATATTGTTTGTAAATTGGAGCATGGAAAATGGCTTTCGACCCGGAAAGAACAGGAGCCTCCGCCCACCCGGCAGCAGTTACCTGCTTTGCCCCGGAGGACTCTACCGGTTGCTGTATTGATTCAGTAAAACCTCGAACTGAACCGTCTGTTTGCTCTATTTCTTTTCCTGACTTCTTAATATCCGTTCCGATTCATCATTCGGGTATTAAAGGAAACACTATTTTAATGATTGGACTGGGCAATTTTTGCCGCCTTTTGACTTCACCTTTACTAAAAGGTCGTGTAGATTCGGTTATCGGGTACCCTTAGGCGTCCCAGAAAATCGAGTCGTAGCCTGCGAGGAATATCGCTGTGGATGCATTTCTTCAGATAATTCGCAATATCGGCACATTGCGCCTGGGCATGATGGCCAGTGTTGCCATCGGACTTGTCGCGTTTTTCGTATTTCTGACGACCCGTCTCACAACGCCGAACATGTCGCTTTTATACGGAGACCTCGGCCCTTCGGATTCCGGCCAGATTGTCGCAATCCTGCAAAACCAGAACATTCCCGTGGAAGCCCGCAACAAAGGCGCTGAGATCTATGTTCCCTTGACCCGCGTCGGACAGGCCCGCCTGCTCATCGCCGAAGAAGGCCTGCCCGGTAGTGGAACATTGGGTTATTCGGAAATCTTCGACACGGATAATGCCCTGGGATCGTCCAGTTTTGACAATGAAATTAAAAAATTGCGGGCCCTTGAAGGTGAAATTTCCCGTACGATAACTTCGCTGGATATGGTCAAGGGAGCCAAGGTTCTTCTGGTCATGCCGCGCCGGGAACTGTTCACGCGGGAGCGGCTGGTCCCCAGCGCCTCCATCGCACTGCGGATGCGCGGCGCCACCCGGCTGGACCGCAATCAGGTTCTGGCAATTCAACACCTTGTTGCTGCTGCCGTACCGGGCTTGCAGCCCGCGCGTATTTCCATCGTCGATGACCGCGGCACCCTGCTGGCGCGACTGGGGGATGCCGACAATCCGCAACTCGGCAGCATGACGCCGGACGAACAACGCATTGCCTTCGAAAACCGCACCGCCTCCCGCCTTACGGAATTGCTCGAACGGTCACTTGGTTTCGGCAAGGTCCGCGTTTCCGTTTCCGCAGACATGGATATGGAGCGCGTTGAAACCAACGAGGAAATCTACAATCCCGAAGGGCAGGTTGTCCGGTCGACGCAGACCATTGAGGATTCCAGCCAGAGCCAGGATGGCGGTCCCGATGCCGTATCCGTTGGGCAGAACCTGCCGGATTCACAGCAACTTGGCGGCGGCGGCAGCCAGGACCAGTCCAACCGTATTGAAGAAGCGACCAATTTCGAAATTTCAAAGACCGTCAAGCGCGGAATTCGCGAAGCAGGAGCCGTCACGCGTATCGCGGCCGCCGTATTGGTCGATGGTACACTGACCACGGGTCCCAATGGTGAAGAGACCTATACCCCACGGACAGCCGAGGAAATGGAGCAGATCGAGAAGCTGGTTCGCAGCACGATCGGTTTCGACAACAATCGCGGCGATACAATCGAAGTCGTGAACATGCGGTTCAGTGCCTCTGCCGTTACCGATGAGGACATCGGCCCGCAGGATATTTTCGGGTTCCGGCATAGCGAGCTGATCGGCCTTGTCGAGAAACTCGTCCTCCTCGTCGTCGGGTTCCTTGTCATCCTGCTTGTTGTGCGGCCTGTGATCAGCAAGTTCTTCGAAGCGTCAGCCGCGGCAACAGAGGCGATCGTTCATACAGCAGAACAGCAGATGCTTACGGATCAGTCCAGTAACGCACCGGCACTGGCGGGACCGGGCGGCTCAGTGGCGATGGCTGGCGGTGGCGGCGGCGAGATGTCCGCTGATGACGAAGCCATGATCAACCTGAGCAATATCGATGGCCGCGTAAAAGCGTCATCGTTACGCAAAATCGGCGAAGTCATCGATAAACATCCCGAAGAGGCCGTATCAATCATGCGCTCCTGGATGTATCAGGATGCCTGATCTGTTCAGCATCCGTAGCGGCGGACGGGCGCCAGAACCGGGGACCTTATGGTCTCAGGCAACAGCACAATGAAACCGGCTTTGGAATCCATGAAATATCCCCGTTACCTGTTCGACGTCGATTTCGATGCGCTGCCGAAACAACCGGCAAAACCCAGCGAGGCCGAGCTGGCGGCCCTGGCGGCGCCGACCTTTACGGAAGAACTTCAGCGCGAATGTAACAAAGCCCGGGAAGAAGGCCGCCAGGAAGGACTGGCGCAATCCAACGCCGGCTTTGAGCATCGTATCGCGGAGATCCTTGCGGATATAGATAGCAAGTTCTCGACGCTCGATGCCGCGCACAGGGCGGCCAATGAGCGGGTGGCAAAATCCGCGATCAGCCTCGCTGCCGCAATCGCGACCAAGATCGCACCGGAATACGCCCGTGAAAATGGTCTGGCGGAAATCGAAGCCTTCGTTGGACAATGCCTGTCTAACCTGTTCGGCGAAACCGAAATCGTGATCCGGGTTCCTGAGGCCCTGGCGGAGGAACTGGAAAACCGGCTACCGCCTCTGGCAAAACGACATGGACTGGAAAACGGTATCCGGATTGTTGCGGATCCCGATATGGCACCAGCCGACTGCCGGATCAACTGGACCGATGGCGGCGCCGTGCGCAACGGCGAGACCCTGCTGGCCGGAATTGACACGATCGTCGGCAAGTTTCTGGATCATTCCGAAGAACAGAATATCGACACAGGAATTGAAGCGGATGCAGGTGAGGTCTCGGGTGCGAACGATGCAGATGCTGTAACAACCGAGCCCGCAATCTTGCAGGAAGCCCCAACGGCCCAGCCGCAGCCCGCGCCTTCGGTGAAGGTGACCTCCGAAAATGCGGTGACGGAACCGGGGCTGACGGAATTGCCAGACAGCGATCCGGCCGCAGTCGGAAAATCACTGCCTGAAAAAGAAAACGAACCGGAGGATCCGGTTACCCCGGCGGTCGCGTCCACACCGTCAGACAAGTTGGATGCAGCGGAAATCGCAGCCCGGACAGAAACACCGGGCGTTCCGACGGAACAATCGACGGAAAAGGCAGACGATGCGTTGCCACCTGCCCTGCCCGGTGCTGTCAGCGCCGATCCGGCGGCAATGAATACAGGGGGCCCTGTCCTGCCTGGCGCTGTTGCGCCGGATGCTCCGGCCAGGAAGTAGCAGCGGCAAGTGCCCGCAGAAAAGGATACGGATATGGCAGAAGAAACAGAAACCGCGGAAGAAGCAGCCCCGTCAGAAGGCGAAGAAACGTCACCCGAACTTAAAGATCTGGATTCTGATCCGGTGGAAGCGCAGGACAGTGGAGTCGACCCGCATATCGCCGGGTTGGATACACCGACCGGCGCCCGGGACCTTGAAGCGGTTTATCAGATACCGGTCCAGGTTTCCGCCGTGCTCGGCAAATCCACAATGCAGGTCAGCAATCTGTTGAAGATGGGACGCGGCGCCGTTGTGGAACTCGACCGTAAGGTCGGTGAAGCAATCGATATCTATGTCAACAACCGGCTCGTCGCGCGCGGTGAAGTCGTAGTCGTTGAAGACAAGCTCGGTGTGACCATGACGGAAATTATCAAGACAGACCGGCCCGGCAGCTAATGGACAGAGTCTGATAAATGGCGACGGATACCAACCAGGGCGGCGCCCCG
>CAXBEC010000294.1:0-4614 GCA_963974145.1 uncultured Alphaproteobacteria bacterium
GACGCCCGGCGCGGGCACCCGTTTCCTGCGGGGAATTCACCAGGTTCAGTATCAGCACTACATATCAGGTTATGGCGATAATCTCGTCGTCTTCCAGCGATCCGGGGACGATTGTGACCGGCACCCGGATCTGTCCGACGCCCTTGCTGACGATATGCTCAATAATCGGGCCCGGGCCGCTGCGCCCGGTGCCCGCCGCCAGGACAACAATTGAAATTGTCGGTTCCTCATCCAGCAGCTTGATCAGGGCTTCGCGGCGGTCGCCTTCCCGTATGAAGAAGATCGGCATCTTGCCCGACCATTCGTGGACTTCTGACGAAAGCTCCTGCAACAACTCCTCGGCGGCTTCGCGCTGTTCCTCGCGCATGATTTCCTCGACCACCATCCAGTGCTGGAAATCAGCGCGTTCCTGTACGTATAACAGGGCGACGCGGCCGCCCGTATTGCGGGCCCGCCGGCATGCGAAATGCAGCGCGACCTTCATTTCGTCACTGTCGTCGACGACGACGAGGAAAACCCGCTCATCCGGCGCGCTTCTGGTTTCAGGCACTTTGTCTGATCCGTTCATAAATTGCTCCTGAGCCTGACCTGATTATCCTGCACCGGCGGCACCGGCCCTGCAATAATCGATTTTGCTATTGGCGCAAAGGTAAATTTCACACTAGAGCATGTTGTTTATTATTTTTATAACATAAAAAAAGTGTTGAAATAAATGAACCACAGGTTATTATGAAAAACGTCCAAACTGTGGGCTATCCTGCCCATGACCCCGAATCGATGGCTGCCATATGCTCGAAAATGCACAGAAGGCCGCGTCTTTTCTCAAGGCGATGGCCAATGAAAACCGGTTGCTGATCCTGTACCATCTTGCAGATGGGGAAAAATCCGTCACGGAACTCGAACTGCTGCTGGGGATCCGGCAGCCGACGCTGTCCCAACAACTGGCGCGATTACGCGCGGACAGCCTGGTTGCCACGCGACGCGCGGCAAAACTGATTTATTATTCGCTTGCCAGTGATGACGCCCATCGCGTCATTCAGTTGCTGGAAGGCCGCCTTGAAACGGTATCGAGCGACAAATCCCGGGATCCGCAGCGTCTTGAACTTGCGATAGCCGAATAACAAAACTCTTTCAGACAGCCTCGACCGGCTTTTCCCGGATAGTGGTGGCAATCAGGCATGCAAGTATGATCGCCACCCCGAGCGCATAGAAAACGTACTCGATTCCCCAGGCATCTGCGATCAATCCGCCGGTCAGGGGAACGGTCATGGCGAAAGCCGATTGCGTACCAAATTGCATGCTGACCATCGAGCCGCCCAGTTGCGGCGGAGTCATGTCGAGCGCCCAGCTCTGGATGACCGGACGAACCGAGAAGATGAAACAGCCGGCCAGGCCCACGGCTACGATCAGCAGCCAGAGTGATTCTATCGACGGCAGGGCAAAGATAACCGCGCAGGAGCCGACGAATCCGACCATCAGGATGGGCTTTCGCCCGATCCGGTCGGACATGGCCCCGGCAAAAGGCGTCGCCACCGCGCCGCCGACCTGCAGCACCATGACAATGACGCCGAGCCAGAACGGATCGTCAGAAAAGGCGGCAACAAAATATAATGGCAGGAACGTCCGCAGGCCGGCTTGGCTGGTGCCGCGGAATCCGGACATGATCAGGATTTTCCAGATCTGGGCATCACAGATAAGCTGAAACATGCCCGTGATGTAGTTCTTCGCACCGCCGCTCGATGTCTTTTGCTGTGCCTCCGTCCGTTCCGGTGTGAAGAAGGTAAAGAAGAGAAGTATGGAGGCCGCCAGTGGCACGGCGGCCCCAGCCATTGTCGCGCCGTTCCAGCCGAATACGGCGATGAACAGACCTGCTGCCACCGGCGCGGCAGCGTCGCCGATGCTTGCCCCAATGGTATGGAACGACAGCGCAAGCCCGCGGCGTGCCGCATAGGTCGTGGACAGGTAGGATATGGCGGCCGGATGCCACAGCGTGTTCATCATCGCGACAATCGATACGAACCCCGCCACCATCCAGTAATTTGTCGACCAGCCGACCCCCATCAGTCCGACCGCGGCGAGAGCCGTGGCGACAATCTGGCAGGCGCGCCGACGTCCCGTGATATCGACAATCATCCCGCTGGGAATATTGGCAATGAAGGCGCTGCCGTGGACGATTGAGGCCAGCAGCCCGGTTTCCGTATAATTAAGGCCGAATTCTTCCTTGATGAAGGGCAGCACGACATAGAATATCGCCAGCGCCCAGTGCAGCGAACCATGCGATCCGGCAAGAATAAATAGTGGCGCACGGGATAGGGGACCGGTTAGCCGGTCTTGTTCTATAGCGGTCAATGTTATCTGTTCCCTGAAGCAGCGATTGCGCCCGGATAACTGAAGTAACCTTATTTTTCAGACCGCTGTCAATGCGGGCACCCGGCCGGTGCCTGTCAGGTCGCCTGATGGCGCCAGCGTTCGACCGTATCAGCAATGAAACGCCCTTCCTCCTGCGGGTCACGCCAGCTTTCGGAAAAAGACGCGACACCGCTGCGCGGCTGGTGTTCGGGTTCCAGATCGTCGAAGCGGATCCGCATGGGGATGGTGACCCCTTCGCCGACGACGACGGCTTCCTGCATCCGCAGGGCCGGCAGCGCGTTCATCAGGCCCAGCCCGCTTTCGGGAACCGCATGCCGTACAAATTCCTGATCGGGCCCGTTGCTCATTCGCAGAACGAACAGGGTATTGCATTGTGACAGGATATCCAGCGACAGTTCCGACGGTCGTTGCGTGACAAGGCACAGGGATACACCGTATTTGCGGCCCTCCTTGGCGATGCGGCTCATGACCTTCTTGGTCGGCCCGAAGCCACTGTCATCCGCGGCGACATAGCGGTGCGCTTCCTCGCAGACCAGCAGAACCGGCACCGCTTTTCCCCCCGTATTCCACAGCGCGAAATCGAAGACGGTCCGGCAAAGCATGGAGACCACCACGTCGATGATTTCCGATGGCACGCCGGAAAGGTCCAGGATGGTCATCGGTTTGCCGTTCACGGGAATGCGCAGGATGCGGGACAGGATATCCGCCATATTGTCCCGGACATCGAGGCCCGAAAACATGAAGGAAAACCGCGTATCGTCCTTAAGGGCCTGGATGCGTGCCTGCAGCCGCAGATAGGGTATCGCGATATCCGGCCGGTCGAGTTTCGACATCTGGTCTTCGATGCAGCGGTTCAGCGTGCCGAGATGATACGGCACGGGCGTATCGACGGTGATGTGTTCGATGGGACCGTGTTTGATACCATAGGCGCGCTTGGCTTCCAGCATGGCAGATTTCAGGATCGCGATCTCGCTGTCCCGGTAGGTCCCTTCGCGACTGACCAGAACGGCGACACTTTCTTCGAAATTCAGCAACCAGTAGGGCAGGCGCAGCGACGCCAGGTTGATCTGTTCCGCGATGTCTCCGAAGCAATGGGCATATTCATTATGCGGATCCAGAAAGATGACATGGCCGAAGGGATGGTCGGTCAGGATCGTGCGCAGGATCAGCGCCGCCGCACAGGACTTCCCTGAGCCCGTCGTTCCCAGGATCGCGAAGTGATGGCCCAGCAGTTTGTCGGTCATGGCATAGGCAGGCAGGTGGCGGTCCTGGTGGATCGTGCCGACGCGAATGGTCTGGACCCCAGGCCGGGCATAGACCCGGCCAAGATCTTCGCTATCCGCCAACGTGATGGTTGCATCCAGCGCCGGATAGACGGACACGCCCCGCTCGAACCTGCTGCCGTTAACGGTCTCGCCCAGCAGCTCGATATCAAAAAGCCGGCGAACCGCCTGGTTGCCATCGCCGGGCACCAGTTCGGTTCGCAGGTTGTCGATCAGCCCGAAGACCTCTGCCTCGGCGGCGGGAATCTTGACCAGGGCGCCGAACTGCACCACGGCGCTATCCTGATCCGCCGCGATAATGCCCGAAATTGTGGCGCCCGACACCGAAATGACGTTGCCGATCCGAATGCCCTGGTTTTCCATAAAAATATTGCTCCGACGGCGCATGCGCCGGCAGGATGGCGGGCGCGGCCCATAAAAGACCACGCAATTCTTTGAAATTCGTTAACGCCGGTTAACCACGCAGCAACCGGTGTCGCCGGCGTTACCGCCGGATCAGCGCCAGAATGCTGTCAATCGTGGCGTCGGCAATCCCGGCCAGTTCCGCCGGCGTCCGGTTCTGGATCGGATGCGGCACCCAGGCCAGCCCGGCGGCGAAGCCCAGCGCCCTGATCTGTGCCGCCGCCGCTTCGCGGAAGGCCTCCGAAGCCACGGCGCAACCGGGAATACCCCGGCGGTCAAGTGTCTGCAGGTCATGCAAACTGCACGACGTACAGGATCCTCAATCCGCCAGCCCTTCGACAACGACGTCGCAGCGCTCGATAATATCCTGGAGCACTGCTTCGGGCGCCGGCTTCGTGTGGGTCGGCTTTTCAAAGCGCAGGACATTCAGGCCCTGTCCGGCCAGCCGCTGTTCCACGTAATCCAGAAACTCGACGCTGCGTTCCTTGGAAATGCTCAGCAGCCCGATCGTCGCTTTTGAAAGGTCTTCCGGCGGCGCCAGTCTTTCGCGCTGTACCGC
>CAXBEC010000295.1:0-4612 GCA_963974145.1 uncultured Alphaproteobacteria bacterium
ATCAGATTGGCGGGTTCTACCCGGAGGGGGTAGTGGCCGATGGTGCCAATTCCGTCATCCGGTTCCAGCCGCAGCATCGCAGACAACAACCGGAACGGGCCGGCGGAAAACACCCGGTCGTGGCGGAACCACTGCTCATCGACCCATTCCACCGGAATTTCCTCCCAGGCCAGCGCGAAAGGACCCTTGCGCGCCCTGGCAAAGAACCGGACCGACCCGTCCGCCTGCGGAATTTCGTCGATCTGGTGCTTCGGCAGGCCCGCGGCCTCGTTGAACCGCGCGGTGTCGGCCATGGCAGCCCAGATTGCCTTTGGAGGCTGCGTAAATCGCCAGACGAATGTTCTGGAATATGTCCTGGTCATGCGTGACGCGGCATCTACGATCGATTGACGAGCGTGAAGTCAGCTTCGACGGTCCAGAAGGGGTTGCCGACACCCAGTGCCGCCGCCCTGTCCGGATCATCATGACGGACAAATTCTCGGATCAGGCTTTGCTTCACGCCAAAAACCGCATCGGATTCCAGATAGGGATCGCCGTCCACGAATATATGGGTTGTGACCTCATCAAAACCATCGGCGTTGATGATGTAGTGGATATGCGCCGGGCGGTACTGATGCCGGTTCATGCCGGTCAGCAACTGGCCCGCCGGCCCGTCTGTCGGGATCGGGTAGAATGTCGGCTTGATACTGCGGAACCAGTAGGTGCCATCCGCCCCGGTCCGGAAGATGCCGCGCAGATTGTCCGCCGGCTGCAACTCGGGCTGCTGGTTGCTGTAAAATCCTTCATGGGAAGATTGCCAAATGTCCAGCGTGGCGCCGTCGACGGGATTCCCGTCGGTATCGGTGATCCGCCCCGAAACCACCAGCGGTTCCCCGCCTTCGATCAGGGAAATCGTGTCGCCCATCGCCCGTACCGGAATTCCCGTAACGTGGAACGGGCCCAGCACGGTGTTTTCGGTGGCGCCGCCCGGCCGCCGCGAATTGATGGCGTCGACCAGCATGGAAACGCCGAGGATATCCGACAGCAGGATCCATTCCTGCCGCTTGTCGTCGCACATCTGCCCGGCCCGGGTCAGAAATTCGAAGGCCTTTGTCCACTCACCCTGGCTCGGTTCAATATCCTTCACGAAACCATGCAGGTGATGGACCAGCGACGTCATGACCTGTTTCAGTCGCGGGTCCGGGCATTCGGCCATCCGCGCGATGACGGTTTCCGCAGAGTTTTCCTCGGTGAAATATTCGATGCCATCGGTGTCATTCATGCGAATGTGCCTCGCTGCTTCTGCCGTGTCCGGTGCTGCCTACGCGTCCTGGAAATAGTCCAGAGGGCGCTTGTCCGGGCTTTCGCCGAATTGCGGTAAATTGTCGGCTACCGGGAACCAGGGGACAGTATAATTCATAAAGATGCGGTTGAACGGTCGGATAACCGGATCGTCATCCAGGGACGCCAGCGGCACGGTGACAAAGGGCCGGTCGCCGCCGGGTTTGACCATGCCGGAACCGCAGACCCGGCAGAAACTGTGGGTGAAGGTAATTGCATCCGGTACCGCGTAATGCACAACAAGGTCCTCGCCCCGCAGGTAACGGAAGGAGTCCCGGGCGACAGACCCGTTGGTGGTATGCGCGGCAGAGCGGGCTTTCTGACAGCGGTGGCAGTGGCAGTGATACGCAACCCGGAAGGGTTCGGTGATTTCATAGGCCACGCCGTCACACAGGCAACTGCCCCGCAGTGATTCCGATGCATCCGGCGCGTGTTCACGGGACAGGGCGACCGGCGCCCTCCCGTTTCCCGCCTCATAGGCAACGGCACGGGGAAGGCTGTCCGCGATCACGTCCCAGGCCGCCTTTGATCCCGTGAAGATATGCATGCCGGGACGAATCCCGGGATCGTCGTCCAGGCATCCCGCCGGCATATCGACGTCACCGCCATTCTCTGTCGATGGCACGACCGACCCGCAGGTTGAACAGAATGCGCGGTGGTATTGGACCGATGACTGATAGCCGGTAACGTTCGCCGCACCGGCAACCAGCCTGTAGCGGTCCCGTGGTACCGAGAGATAGGTCGCGAAAGGCGCCCCATGTGCCTTGCGACACATCGAACAATGGCAGTGGCGCATGCGGGTGAAGGGTGCGTCGGCCTCCCACCGGACCGTTCCGCAGAGGCAGCTTCCTCTTGTCATTTGTCACTCCAAAACCAGTTTTGATTGTTGATTAATACTCGCCGGTACGATGCATGATCTGTCAATGTTGCTTGCGTTCAATGTCTCGGTGACGGAAGGAAACCTGCCAATGTTACTGGATGTGGTACTGGCGCTGGAATGGGAAAGCCGGACGTCTCATGGTGTCGTCCGGCATCGCGATGGTCTGTTCGCCCGGGCGATTGATACGGCCCGCGATGTATTGCCGGCCACGCTGGCGGCGCAACTGCCGGATGCCGGTATGGGCGACTCGGTTGCGATGACGGTGACGGCAGCGATGCTGACCGGCGATACCTCGGGCAGGGTGATCGAACTGCCGACGACCGCCCTGCGTAATCCGCACGCGCTGGGGGCGGCGAAGACTCCGCATGTCGGTCGGTTCTATCCCAGCACCGCATTCGCCCTGCCACCGGAACACCAGGCCCGCCGCACGATACCGCTGCGTTACCTCGGCGCGGAAAGCGGCATGATGCGGTTGGATACAAGCCATCCACTGACCGGGCATGAGTTGCAGTTGACCGCGACCGTTATTGGCCAAACCGACGAAACCGACCCGGACCGACCTCCCGTCGACTGGGGGCGCTGGCTGGCGACGGGGCCGGGCATGCAGGCCTGCTGGCGCGGTATAGCGACTGACTTCATCCATGACGGCGCCTATGCACGGGCTGACGAAACTGAAGATTCACGGTTCTACGGAACGCCCCGCATCACGGCACATATCGACAGCCGGGCACAGCAGGTGGTCGGCGATTATTGCGCCGGATTCATTCCACCGGATGGGCATGTGCTCGATCTGATGAGCAGCAGTGAATCCAACCTGCACCCGGAACAGCCCTTTGGCAGCCTGACCGGACTCGGCATGAACGCGACCGAGATGGCGGCGAACGACCGGTTGACGAATACGGTTATCGCCGATCTGAATTCGGATCGGTCGCTGCCATTCGGCGATGCGCGATTCGACGCCGCAATCTGCACGGTATCGATCGACTACCTGACCGACCCGATCCGGGTTTTCGGCGAGGTTGCCCGCGTGCTGCGGCCGGGCGCGCCGTTCGCGATTACCTTCTCGAACCGCTGGTTCCCGCCGAAGGTGACACGGCTGTGGACCGAATTGAATGCCTTCGAACAGATCGGGCTTGTTGTCAGTTATTTGGACGCGACAGGCCGCTTCGACACGCTGGAAACGGCCTCTTTCCGCGGCCTGCCACGACCGCCGGAAGACCCTTATGCCGGGCAGGCCGATGAATCCGATCCGGTTTTCGCAGTGACAGGGCTTACCCGCCGCTGAATTCCCGTGCAGCACTGTACGTCGCCCGCTAACCTGTTCGAAATTCGATATATAAGGAGCAGGGGATGCCCACATTTGAAGATGTTTCGGACGGCTTCATCGCTGTCGTGAAGCGGGATTGTCCGACATGCGAACTGGTCGTGCCGGTACTGGCGCAACTCGCCGCGGCGGGTGGGCTGACAATCTATACGCAAGACGACCCGACGTTTCCCGAAGGCATTGCCGGTGTGGCAGATGATCTCTCGCTGGACGTGTCGCACAGGCTCGATATCGAAATCGTACCGACCCTGATTCGCATGCGCAGCGGCGTGGAAATATCGCGTACCTATGGCTGGGATCAGAAGGAATGGGCAACGTTGACCGGGATGGAGGGTATCGGCGCGGAATTGCCGCCGCTGCGTCCCGGTTGCGGTGCGCTGAATGTCGACCCGGCGAAGCTGACGGAACTGAAAATCCTCCATGGCGAAACGGGGATCACGGCAAGAGAGATATCCATCGGTGAACAGGAAGACGATATCGAGGCCTGCTTCGACCGCGACTGGAGCGACGGGCTGCCTGTGGTGCCGCCGACCGCCGCGCGGGTAATGAATATGCTGGCGGCCACGACGCGCCGGCCGGACGAAGTGCTAAGCGACATGCCGCCCTTGCTTGCCCCCTGCACGGTGGAGAAAGTGGCGATCAACGCGGTGATGGCCGGGTGCAAGCCGGAATACCTGCCGGTGGTGCTGGCGGCGGTGGAAGCGGTGCTAGACCCGCTGTTCGGGCTGCACGGGGTGATCGCGACGACGCGCTATGTCGGGCCGGTGATCGTCGTCAACGGTCCCGTCGCAAAACGCATCGGCATGAACGCGAAGGGCAACGCGCTGGGCCAGGGCAACCGCGCCAATTCGACCATCGGTCGGGCGGTGCAGCTGACCATCCGCAATGTCGGCGGCGGCAAGCCGGGTGGGGTGGACCGCGCGGCGCTGGGCAATCCGGGCAAGCACACCTATTGCTTTGCCGAGGATGAGGAAGGTTCCGCCTGGACGCCGCTGACGGTCGATCAGGGGTTCGAGGCGGGCACCAGCGCGGTGACGGCCTTCGCGGGCTACGGCCTGCAGGGGGTGGTCGACGAACGCGCGCGCACG
>CAXBEC010000296.1:0-4606 GCA_963974145.1 uncultured Alphaproteobacteria bacterium
GTCTCTCTGCTGAGAACAAGGAGAACCATTAAATCACCGTTGCCATCGAACACCCGTCCCTCGACTGTTACCACGGGACCGTCCCCGATTCCCTCCACGACCGAACCGGCGATGCTGGCGAAATCATAACCGTATTGTTCGGGTGTCATGCCATAGGCGAAGAACGGTCCGACCGTTTGTGACGGTGTCTGTCTGGACGTCATGGGATCAACCCTCCATCGGAGTTTCGCCGCTACCGGCCAGCACGATGTCAAACCGGTAGCCGAGCGCGAAGTCCGGCTCTGTGATATCGAGATCGAAGGACGCAATCAGCCTGTCGCGCGCGCCTTCCGGAACGCCCAGGAAAATCGGGTCCAGCGCCAGCAGCGGATCACCGGGGAAGTACATCTGCGTCACCAGACGGGAGGCGATGGTCGGCCCGAACAGCGAGAAGTGGATATGGTTTGGCCGCCAGGCATTGGGATGATTGCCCCAGGGATAGGCACCCGGCTTGATCGTATGAAACCGGTAAACGCCGTCCGTATCGGTCACGCAGCGCCCGGCGCCCAGAAAGTTTGGATCGAGCGGCGCGTCATGCTGGTCGACCTGATGATTATACCGCCCAGATGAATTCGCCTGCCAGATTTCCAGCAGCGTATCGGGCAGCGGTTTGCCGTCTGCGCCGAGCACCCGGCCGGATACGACGATGCGTTCGCCGATCGGTTCGCCGCCCTTTTGGCCATTGACGGTCAGGTCCGCATCGTCCGGACCCAGGCATTCATGGCCGTAGACCGGCCCGGTCATTTCCGACAGCGTGTGTTTCAGGGGCACCAGCGGTTTCGTCGGCCCGCGCAGGGCGGTCGATTTATACCCTTCGTGAATGTAGGGCGGATGCGAATTCCAATCCCGGGCTGTCATCGTCTTCTCCTCGTCACATGCGGGCCGGCCGGTTATCTGGCGGATTGAACCGGTCGATCAGTACATAGACTACCCTCATTCGGCCTTGCCGGTCATGAGATTGCGCAGCGATGCATAGGCATCCGTCGCGACCTGCTGCGTCGGCATCGCCGCCGCTTTTTCGTCAAAGGTTTCAAGCGACCACACACCGTCATAGCCTGTCGCCCGAACCGCGGAAACAAAGCCGGCGAGGTCGAACTCGCCCCTTCCGGGTAGCAAACGGAAGCGGCGGCTCCACGACATCTGGTCGATATCCAGATACGGCGCGTCGCTGAGCTGCACGTCGAAGATCTTCGCGGCCGGGATATTGTGAATGCCTTCCAGCGGCAGGCGCAGCGCCTGGATATGAAAATTGTCGAGGATCAGCCCCACGCTGTCGAGCCCGACCTGCTGCACCAGTTGCCAGCCGTCGCGATAATCGCTGACATGAATGCCCCAGGCCAGCGGTTCGATGCCGATGCGCAGGCCGCGCGCGGCGGCGCGCTCGCCCAGCTCGCGGAAGTCGTCGATCATGCGTGACCGGTCCGGCTGCGTGTCCGGCGAGACGTTCGTGCAGACCAGCAGCAGGTCGGTCTGCAACGCCTGCATGATGTCGAAGTATTCTTCGGCCCGCGCAAAATTCTGCGACCGCCGCGGTTCCGGCAGCGCCTCGAATTCGCGGAACGGCATGAAGGTACAGACCGACATGCCCAGGTCGTCGATCCGGCGACGGACGATTGCGGGATCATCGCCGGATTCCGCCAGTTCACTGGCGAAGACCTCGACGCTGGCGAACCCCGCCACGGCGATCGCGCGAAGCTTGTCGTCCAGACTGCCGGGCACGGTCACGGTTGCCGTTGCCAATTCCATACTGCCGCCTCCCCCCAATATTGCGGAGCATGATTGTCCCCCGACTCGACCAGCGAGGTCCAGTCCCGCATTGACCTGTATCAAGGCGCCGCGGAACAGAGCGGGTCTTGATTTGCGCATGACCCCAGAACTCCTTCAGCGATACGACCAGCGTATCCCCCGCTATACAAGCTATCCGACCGCACCGCATTTCACACCGGCTGTGGATGGTGCACGGTATCGCCAGTGGCTGGGCGAGATCGACCCTTCGGCGACAGCCTCGATCTACCTGCATATCCCGTTCTGCCGCGAGTTATGCTGGTATTGTGGCTGCAACATGCAGGTCGTCAGACGGCCGGGACCGATCCGGTCCTATACTGACAGTCTTATCGCTGAAATAGACCGGGCCACGGCTGCATTGCCTGCCCGCGTGAAGGTCGGACACATTCATTTCGGCGGTGGATCCCCCAACAGCCTGGCACCGGAAGACCTGGAACGGATCATGACACGGCTGCGAGAAAGATTCGTCGTGATACCGGAAGCGGAAATAGCCGTCGAGATCGACCCACGCACGACAATCGAAACCTTTGTGAATGCATGCGGTGCGGCCGGCGTCACACGGGCCAGCCTGGGCGTGCAGGAACTGGATGCCGGCGTACAGCGCGCGGTCAACCGGATCCAGAACTACGAAATGATCGCACGGCTCGTCTCGCAGCTGCGGGAATCCGGGATCGACGACATCAACATGGACCTGATGTACGGGCTGCCGCGCCAGACTGTGGCCAGTGTCAACGACACGATCGACAAGGTGATGCCGCTTGCCCCGTCGCGGATCGCACTGTTCGGCTATGCCCATGTTCCCTGGATGAAAAAGCACATGCGGCTGATCGATGAATCGCAGCTACCCGATAGCAATGCCCGCTGGACACAGTTCGAAGCGGCAACCGGACGGTTGCGCGGCCATGGCTATGTCGCGGTCGGCATGGATCACTTCTCCCATCCGGACAGCGCAATGGCAAAAGCACTGGCGGGAGGCACGTTACGCCGTAATTTTCAGGGCTACACGACCGACACTTCCACGACCCTGCTGGCGTTCGGCGCCTCTGCGATTGGCAGTCTGCCGGGCGGTTACGTGCAGAATGAAACCGACATCCGGCACTGGCAGGCGGCGATTGCCGAGGGCGGCTTTGCGACGATACGCGGCTGTGCCCTTACCGATGACGACCGCTTGCGCCGTGCCATTATCGAACGGCTGATGTGTGACATGGAGGTCGATGTCGATGCCGTAATCCGGCAATACGGCGGTGATGCAGCCGCATTTGCGGATGCATTCGACATTCTGGAACCAATGATCCGCGACGGGCTGGTGGAAACTGCCGGGATGGCGTTGCGGATGACACCAGTTGGCAAACCTCTGGTCCGTGCCGCCGCATCGGCATTCGACCACTACCTGCATGCAGGCGATAGCGAAACACCTCGGCATTCAAGTGCGATATGAACATGGCTTCGGGCTGGTGCCTGCTGGCGGGCGGCCTTAAACTGGTGCCCCTTGTAATGTTAAAGGACGCTACCCGATGGTCGGAAGCTCAGCGCTGTTTTCCGTCGGCGAGTTGATCCACCATCGGCTGTTCGGCTATCGCGGCGTGATTTTCGATGTCGATCCCGATTTCCGAGGGACCGAGGACTGGTACGCACAGATGGCCCGTTCCCGCCCGCCACGCGACGAAGCCTGGTACCATGTTCTGGTGCATAATGCGGCGCATACTACCTATGTCGCCGAACAGAATCTGGTAACCGATCCGACCCCCAAGAACATTCGTCACCCGCTGGTAAACGAATTTTTCAGTGGATTCGACGGCCGTCGTTACATATCCCGCCAGCGGCCGAACTGATCCCGGCTTGCCGCCGGGCAGGACTATCCCGTAAACAGACTATCCCGTTAAACGAAGAGGTTTACCATGGCCGCCGATCCCGCCCGCATCACCGCCCGCATCCTGATTGAAACCGAGTCCGTTCTGTTTCGACCGGAAGATCCGTTCGTGTTGACCAGCGGGCGCACCAGCCCGGTTTACATCGATTGCCGGCGACTGATCGGCTTTCCCCGCGCGCGGGCGAAACTGATGGATATGGGGGCCGCACTGATCGAGGAAGCCATCGGCTTCGAATCGATCGATGTAGTCGCCGGCGGTGAAACCGCGGGAATCCCCTTCGCCGCCTGGATCGCCGACCGGCTGATGCTGCCGATGGCCTATGTCCGTAAGCAGCCGAAAGGATTTGGCCGCAACGCGCGGATCGAAGGGCTGGTCCAGGAAGGCAACCGCGCCCTTCTGGTCGAGGATCTCGCAACCGATGGCGGCAGCAAGATCAGCTTCGTGGAAGGACTGCGCGAAGCGGGGGCGACCTGCGCCCATACCTTCGTCATCTTTCATTATGGAATATTTCCGCAGGGCGTTACCAACCTGGAATCTCATGGCGTGAAGCTGCATGCGCTCGCGACCTGGTGGGACGTGCTGTCCTGCGCCGAAGAAGAGAATTATTTCCAGCCGTCGGCGCTTGGCGCAGTAAGGGATTACCTCAACGATCCCAAGGCCTGGTCCGACGCGAACCCCGCTCCCGCGGGTTAACCCCGTCAATCCGCCGGACAGGCCCCGCGGAAAAAATAGCGTCTATTTGGTTTTAGCCTCTAATTTCAGAACCATTTTTACGCTCGATTAACGAACACCCCTTAGGTTGTGCATTTCACTAAAGACATCTGTGACTTGAACGGTTGTGGCTGTTTTTTGCAACAAAAAAGGGGCGGGCATGTTTGTTCTGACTAAGCTGCATATTCGGGGACGTCTGA
>CAXBEC010000297.1:0-4597 GCA_963974145.1 uncultured Alphaproteobacteria bacterium
GATTCGCGCAACTGCAATCCGTGGGCCTTCATGGAAAATACGTAAGCGCGGTTCAGCGCGCTCTCATCGGCACCGGAATCGTAGCCGAGAACACGCTCTACGAGCTCATATTGCCGCATCATGCGGCAATGCATCCCGAAGCGGGTGGCATGCCGTCAAACTACCGGCTGCAAACCTGCTAATCGACTGTGTCTTCATCTTCATATGTTACCGGTAACGGCGCAGGCATTTCGCCGGCTTCCGCCATGGCTGCCCCCGCCATGAGTTCGATCGGATCCTCGTCTTCCGGCTCGTCGATTTCCACGTGCTTCTGCATCCCGCGGATCACGGTATTGCCCAGTTCCTCGATATCAATCGATTCATCGGCTATTTCACGCAGGGCGATAACCGGGTTTTTGTCGTTATCGCGCTCAACCGAAATCGGCGCGCCGGCCGAAATACCCCGGCTCCGCTGCGCGGCGAGAACCACGAGTTCAAACCTGTTCGGTACCTTAAGAACGCAATCTTCAACGGTTACACGAGCCATGGGATTTACTCTCCAACATCAATTCTTCGAGCGGGCGCGGACTATAGGCATGTCCACTCCGCAATACAATAGCTTTGCCTGCCATCGCGAATTGTCAAGTTCTTCGACCGAAAGGCGAAAACAATATCGGGTCCTACCCTTGCCGAAACGATAATATCGGAATAGATAGACTTAGTTGAGAAACGAACGGATTAGCCTGTACTTTGGTAATTTCCGCATCAATTTCATTTAATTAAACTTATTATGCAAGGCACGGTTGATGACCATAAAAATATACAACGACGAAAAAGTCGCGCTTTTCATCGATGGGGCAAATCTTTACGCGGCGGCACGGGCACTCGGTTTTGACATTGATTACAAGCGCCTGCTGGAAGTATTCAGCAAGGAAGGTCGCCTGATCCGCGCGCTTTACTATACGGCGCTGATCGAGGATCAGGAGTATTCGCCGATCCGGCCGCTCGTCGACTGGCTCGACTATAACGGTTACACGATGATCACGAAGCCGACCAAGGAGTTCACCGACAGCTACGGCCGGCGCAAGATCAAGGGAAACATGGATATCGAACTGGCCATCGATGTCATGGAAATGTCCGACCAGCTGGACCATATCGTCCTGTTTTCCGGCGACGGCGATTTCCGGCGGCTGGTGGAAGCGGTGCAGCGCAAGGGTGTGCGTGTCACGGTGGTCAGTACCGTCCGCTCATCGCCGCCGATGGCAGCTGATGAACTCCGCCGGCAGGCGGACCAGTTTGTCGAACTGATGGATATCGCCGATGAAATCGGCCGGAAGTCCCGCCGCGACAATGCGTCGCCGGAAGGTGATGACGGCGAAGACGACGGCGAATACCTCGCGGATGACGAATACGAGGATGAATACGACGACCCTGTCGTTTCGCCGGCCTGATTGCCGGCTCTGACGTGACGCTTCTGCAACCTGGACGGGATTGTCCGAAATGCCCGCGCCTCGCGGAATTTCGAGCCGAAAACCGCGCTGCCTGGCCTGACTGGCACAATGCGCCTGTTGCGAGTTTCGGCCCGATAGACGCCGCGCTGCTGATTGTCGGCCTGGCGCCGGGACTGCGCGGCGCGAACCGGACCAGCCGACCCTTCACCGGCGATTACGCGGGGCAATTGCTATACCCGACCCTGCAGAAATTCGGGTTCGCCGCAGGCCCTTACGGGGAAACTGCGGAAGACGGGCTGAACCTGGTCGATTGCCGGATCACCAACGCCGTTCGCTGCGTCCCGCCACAAAACAAGCCCGTCGGCGCGGAAATAACCGCCTGCCGCCCGTTTCTTGCGGCGGAAATCGAAGGCATGCCGAAATTGCAGGTGATTCTCGCGCTGGGCACCATCGCCCATGCCTCAATCATCCGCACCCTGGGGCTGCGCGCCGTCGAATGGAAATTCGGGCATGGCACATTCCACCAGCTTCCAGACGGCCCGTTACTGGCGAACAGCTACCACTGTTCGCGCTACAACACGAATACGGGCCGCCTCACGGAAGCCATGTTCCACGATGTTTTCGAAGAGATTGCTAACCGCGTTCGCGCATGACCCGCGCCTTCTGGCGCTGCCAGTCGCGATCTTTTTCCGTATGCCGCTTGTCGACCTGCCGCTTGCCGCGCGCGAGGCCCAGTAACACCTTGGCGATACCGCGGTCATTGAAATAGATTCTCATGGGCACGATGGTCACGCCCTGCCGCTTGGCCGCGCCCATCAGCTTGTCGACTTCCTTGCGATGCAGCAGCAGCTTCCGAGGCCTTGTCGGTTCATGGTTGAAATGACCGCTATTGCCGTATTCCGGAATATAGCAGTTATGCAGCCATAACTCCCCGTCCCGGGGACCGGCCCAGGATTCCGACAGGCTGGCCTTGCCTTCGCGCAGCGACTTTACTTCGGTCCCCACAAGCATGATGCCCGCTTCGATCTTGTCTTCGATGAAGTAGTCGTATTGCGCGCGCCGGTTCTGCGCGACCGCCCGGTTTGTAGACGGTTGTTGCGCCATGGCGTCAGTTGATCAGCCCGCTCGCAACCAGGGTGCTGCGGACGGCTTCCTTGCTGCTTTCGGCGATGGGCGCCAGCGGCGGGCGGCAATCCGGCGCGCATTTGCCCATCAGATGCGCCGCATATTTCACCGGGCCCGGGCTGGTTTCGCAGAACATGGCGTTATGCAGCGGCATCAGCCGGTCACGCATGGTCGCAAAGGTATCCAGGTCCCGCTTCTGCCAGGCTTCGTGCAGTTGGGAGCACATGGACGGCGCGATATTGGCCGTTACCGAGATGCAGCCATCGCCACCCTGGCCGAGGAAGGCGCCGATCGTGGCGTCCTCGCCCGAAAGCTGGCAGAAATCCCCTTCGATCGCGAGGCGCGAGGCCAACGGCCGCGCCAGATCATTGGTCGCGTCCTTCACACCGACAATATTCGGCAGTTTCGCCAACCGTGCCATGGTCGCAATCGACATATCGACGATCGACCGGCCGGGAATATTGTAGATGATGATCGGCAAATCGACCGCTTCGGCGATCATGCTGTAATGCAGATACAGGCCTTCCTGGGTCGGCTTGTTGTAATACGGGGTCACCACCAGCGCGGCGTCAGCGCCGGCTTCCTTGGCGTGCTGGGTCAGTTCAATCGCTTCGGCGGTCGAATTCGAGCCCGTGCCGGCGATAACGGGCACGCGCCCTTTTGCGACCTCGATACACAACTCGACGACTCGCTTGTGCTCATCATGGCTGAGTGTCGGCGATTCACCGGTTGTACCGGTCGGCACCAGTCCGTGGGTCCCCTCACTGATCTGCCAATCGACAAAAGCCTGATAGGCATCTTCGTCAACCGCACCATTTTTGAAGGGTGTAATCAACGCCACTAACGATCCGTTAAACATAATGTTGTCTCCTAGGCCACGTCAGCGGCCGCCTCCCTGAGAGTAATGTCTGGTGCAAAGGCGAATGTTACAATTTGGCCCGCGCACGCGGTTTGATTGTTGGCGTGTAGTGTATCGTGTAAACTACCGGCATTGAAATGCGATTTTTTTGCATGAAACACAAGACCCTGCGTTTGATAATGGCCATGGCTTGCGCTTTGGGCATGTCCGGCACGCTATTGGCTGCGGGAGAAATCGGCAAATCGGACCGGGCTCTCTACAAAGCCGCGTTTCGGGACGCCGCCAGAGGAAACTGGGTTTCCGCCGGCCAGCACGCCGCAAAGGCGCATGAGAAACTGCCCGGCAAGGTGCTGGTCTGGCTTCGGTACAAGGAAGCGAATTCCGGCGCCAGTTTCGCGGAAATCGCCGCTTTCATCGCGTCCAACCCCGACTGGCCCGGTATTGACCGCCTGCGCCGCCGGGCGGAAGAAGCGATAACAGACCCCGTTTCCAATGAAGAAATTCTGGAATGGTTCACGCGGTTCCCCCCCATTACGGCGCCTGGATCCACCCGCTACGCGCGCGCCCTGATCGCGACCGGGCAATCTGCAAAAGCCACCTCCTTCGTCCGCGAAGCCTGGACGTCACTGAACATGACGCCGCTGGAGGAAAACGGGTTCCGGAAGGAATTTTCGGATATCCTGCGCCACGAGGACCATATTGCGCGCCTGGACCGGCTGGTCTGGGACCGGCAGGTGAGCGCCGCCCGGCGGCAGATGCGCCGTGTCAGCACCGGTTACCGGCACCTGGCCGAAGCCCGGATATTGCTGATGCGGCGCGCCGGCGGCGTGGACAACGCGATTGCCCGTGTCCCCGTTGCACTGCGGAATGATCCCGGCCTCGTATACGAGAGACTGCGCTGGCGGCGGCTGAAGAACCTGACGGACAACGCCGTCGAACTGCTGCAGGATCCCCCCGCAACACTGGTTCGGCCGAACAAATGGTGGGTCGAGCGGGGCATTCTGGCACGCCGGGCGCTGAATGACGGCGATATCACCCTCGCCTATCGTCTGGCGCGCGATCATGGACCGATTGACGGGGCTGCCCTGGCCGAAGCCGAATGGCTGGCAGGATGGATCGCCCTGCGCTTCCTGAACGACAGCGATATCGCCCTGAAACATTTCACGACCCTGTACGAGAATGT
>CAXBEC010000298.1:0-4593 GCA_963974145.1 uncultured Alphaproteobacteria bacterium
CTCCCCGGCGGGCCACCCGGAATATGCGGACCGTGGTCATAAAATATTTCCGAACAGGGTCCGCAAGGCCCCGTGTCACCCATCGCCCAGAAGTTATCCGATGTCCCGATCCGGATGATCTTGCTTTCCGGCAGCCCGGCAATCTTGCGCCACAGCCCGAATGCTTCCTCGTCATCCGCGTATACAGTGACGAGAAGCTTCTCCACCGGCAGGTCGAATTCCTGCGTTACCAGGTTCCAGGCCAGTTCGATCGCCCGTTCCTTGAAATAATCGCCAAACGAAAAATTGCCGAGCATTTCAAAAAACGTGTTGTGACGGACCGTGTATCCGACGTTCTCTAGGTCGTTATGCTTGCCTCCGGCCCGCACACATTTCTGAGAGGTCGTCGCACGATCATAGGGACGCTGTTCCGCGCCCGTGAACACGTTCTTGAACTGAACCATGCCCGCATTCGTGAACATAAGGGTCGGGTCGTTGCGCGGCACCAGCGGCGACGACGCGACGACTTCGTGATCATGGCGTTGAAAATAGTCCAGAAACGCGGTCCGGATTTCGTTGGCGCCCTGCATGAATCGCACCCTTGTTTTTAACGTTTCCACGCGCGGAAAGAAGCGGATTCCAGTCGCCTTGCCAGCCGGTCCGGAATCCCGCGAAACGGCGTTTTAGCCCGGAGCCCCTATCCTGTCCAGCGAACAACATCGCAATGGCAACCGTCCGGCATCCAGCCTGAATATTGTATATGGAAGTCTGCAAGGCGCTTCGCGTAAACTCCCCCATACCGGATTGACCCGGCATTTTGGCAATACGAGCAGCATTGAGGTCATGGCATTGAATTTTTATCCCGTTACCCTGACTGCAGCGCTTGTCTGTTTTCTCTCTGTCTTTCCCGCCCAGGCACAGAACCCGCATGGTAAAATTTTTGAAGCGTGGCGCGTCCAGTGCAATGCGCCGGCGGGCGCACCAGCCATCTGCCAAATGTTCCAGAACATCGTTGTGAAAGAAAGTGGCGAACCGATGTTGCGGTTTTTCGTTGGATACCAGGGAGAAAGCGAAACACCCATTGGTGTTTTCGTTGTCCCCCTTGGAGTCCACCTGCCGTCAGGCATCACGCTTAAAATCGACGATGGCCAGGCCTACGAACTGGCGTTGGAGGTCTGCCTGCCAAACGGGTGCAGGGCCCGTTTTGGTTTCGATCAGAATTTCCTCGAACTCTTCAAACGGGGTAATGGCGGCACTGTGTCTTTCGTCGGCGGTAACCGCCAGCCGTTCAACATCCCGATTTCGCTAAAAGGCTTCACAGCGGCGTTGAAGGCCATTCGCTGATCGCGAATGCGTTAACCGCCGGCTACGGGGCAACAGATCCGGCGCGCCAAAATTTCGCTCCCCCTTCCTAATGCGTGAGGATATATGAGGATGAGGAACAGCCCGCCCCGCCGCACAGTGCGACGGGGCGAGTAATTTTGCCTACCGCGTTCCGTCCGGAGTAGCGCTACACGTCATCCGACGCGACATCATCAGGGCCCGGTCCATCGGGTGACGCCTCATCTTCGTTCGTCGGCCCCTCCAGCATGGCCTCGGCGAGCAGTCCCGCATTTTCACGAATCTTGGTTTCGATCTTGTCCGCGACTTCGGGGTTTTCGCGCAGAAACCGCTTGGCGTTTTCGCGCCCCTGCCCGATCCGCTGGCTGTCATAGGAAAACCAGGATCCGGATTTTTCAACAATCCCCGCATTGACGCCGTGATCCAGCAGCTCGCCGGTTTTCGAAATGCCCTCGCCATACATGATGTCGAATTCCACGACCTTGAATGGCGGCGCCACCTTGTTTTTCACAACCTTGACCCGGGTCTGGTTGCCGACGACGTCATCGCGATCCTTGATCGCACCGATCCGGCGGATATCGAGGCGGACGCTGGCGTAGAATTTCAGGGCGTTGCCGCCGCTCGTCGTTTCCGGATTACCGAACATGACGCCAATCTTCAGGCGGATCTGGTTGATGAAGATCACCATGCAGCGCGACCGCGAAATAGACGACGTCAGCTTGCGCAGTGCCTGGCTCATCAGGCGCGCCTGCAGCCCGACATGGGTATCCCCCATCTCGCCTTCGAGTTCGGCCCGCGGCACCAGCGCGGCCACCGAATCGACCACCAGCACGTCAATTGCACCGGACCGCACCAGCGTATCGGTGATTTCCAGCGCCTGCTCGCCGGTATCCGGCTGCGAAATCAGCAAATCGTCCAGACTGACACCGAGTTTGCGCGCATAGCCGGGATCAAGCGCATGTTCGGCATCGACAAACGCACAGGTGCCGCCCGCTTTCTGGGCTTCCGCCACGACATGCAGCGCCAGCGTCGTCTTGCCCGAACTTTCCGGCCCGTAAATTTCGATGACACGGCCGCGCGGAAAACCGCCGATGCCCAGCGCGATATCCAGCCCCAGCGACCCGCTCGAAATCGAATCGATTTCGACTGCCTGCTGATGCTGGCCCAGCTTCATGATCGAGCCTTTGCCGAAGGATCTTTCTATCTGTGCGAGAGCGGCGTCCAGCGCCTTGGTCTTGTCCATGCTGTCCTTTTGTACGAGCTGTAATGCAGAATTTGACATGATTTTCTCCCATATCCCACGGCATCAAAGGGTTGTAAACAGGCACTCAGTGTACGCTCTTTGTTCTCATCCGCAAGTTCTTTTTTTGTTCTTTTTTGATATTCGTAATTTCAGCAGGATATTGCAAACCGGAATCCGGAAACCGGAGCGGGAACGACGAAGCGAAAAAGTGCGGGGCTCAGTACAGTTACGCGTCATACCGTCTAGCCGGGGCCGGTCGCATGCTCTAACAATACGGACCATGTTCGAGACATTGCTCATTGCCAATCGCGGCGAAATCGCCTGCCGCATTATTGAAACGGCGCGGCGCCTGGGACTCCGGACGATCGCTGTCTATTCCGACGCGGATGCCGAATCGCGGCACGTCGCGATGGCCGATTCCGCCTTCCATATCGGTCCATCCCCGGCCCGGGAAAGTTACCTCGACATTGACCGGCTGGTCGATGTGATCGCTCGCAGCGGCGCACAAGCCGTGCATCCGGGATATGGATTCCTGTCGGAGAACGCGGCATTCGCGGAAGCGGTCGCCGCCGCCGGCGCGGTTTTCGTCGGGCCGCCGCCCGATGCGATCCGGGCGATGGGTTCCAAGGTGAATGCAAAGCGCATCATGTCGGAGGCCGGTGTACCGCTGGTCCCCGGCTATCATGAGGACGATCAGGACCCCGACGTCCTGGCGGATGCGGCCGCGGCGATCGGATACCCGGTCCTGATCAAGGCCTCGGCCGGCGGCGGCGGGCGCGGCATGCGGCGCGTCGACGCGCCAGACGAGTTCCGGAAGGCGCTGGAAGGCGCGCAGCGCGAGGCCAAATCCGGGTTTGGCGACGATACGGTGCTGATCGAGAAATACGTCACCCAACCCCGTCATATCGAAATGCAGGTCTTTGCGGACCGTCACGGCAACGCCGTACACCTGTTCGAACGCGACTGTTCGATCCAGCGGCGGCACCAGAAAGTCGTCGAAGAGGCGCCGGCCCCCGGCGTTACGCCGGCAATGCGCACCGCCATGGGCGATGCGGCTATCGCTGCCGCGCGGGCAATTGGCTATGAGGGCGCCGGCACGGTGGAGTTCATCGTCGAAACCGGCCCCGACGGGCAGCCGGCCGGGTTCTATTTCATGGAAATGAATACACGCCTTCAGGTCGAACATCCGGTTACCGAGATGATCACCGGGGTCGACCTGGTCGAATGGCAGCTTCTTGTTGCCGCCGGCGGCGCCCTGCCGCGGGCCCAGGACGACATTGCCGCGAACGGTCATGCGGTCGAGGTCCGGCTCTATGCGGAAAATCCCGAGAAGAATTTCATGCCCCAGACGGGGCGGATCGCGCATCTGCGGTTCCCGGCCCCTTCCCCGCATATCCGCGTCGATACCGGTATTCGCGAAGGCGATTCCGTTTCGATGTTTTACGACCCGATGATCGCCAAGATTGTCAGCTGGGACCGGGACCGGGCGGGCGCATTGCGCCGGATGCGCGGCGCGTTGCAGACGACCGAGATTGCCGGACTGACCACCAACCTGCCCTTTCTCGCCGCGATCGCGGCGCACCCGGCGTTCGGCGCGGCAGCGCTGGAAACCGGGTTTATCGACATTCACGCGGCTGACATTCTTCCGGAATCGCAGCCGGCCGGACGAGACGTCCTGGCGCTGGCCGTGCTGTCGGATTTACTGAATATTACGGCACAAACAACGGCCCGTGCCGCGCATTCCACAGACCCGCGCTCGCCCTGGCATGCGCGCGATGGCTGGCGCCTCTGCGGTGCCGCGGAAACCGTTTTGCACTATACGGACAGTGCCGTCCGGAAAGGGCCTGTCATAACCGTCCGGGCCCACCCGGAATCCGGCGGCTATCGATTGACCTTGCCCGAAGACGAGATGCTGGTGCGCGGCACCCTGGACAATGACGGCGCGATGATCGCGGAAATCGACGGCGCGCGGATGACGGTGACCGTACTCCGGCACGGCGACACCCTGCAGGTCGTCATGCCCGGGCACA
>CAXBEC010000299.1:0-4578 GCA_963974145.1 uncultured Alphaproteobacteria bacterium
CCTGCCGGCCGGCTGTGAATTCCTGGACATGACGATCCCGCAATACATCGCCGACCTGGTGTCCTGGGCCGCCATCGGCGCACGCACGACCGAAAGCCAGGTGCACCGCGAACTGGCCTCCGGCCTGTCCTGTCCCGTGGGCTTCAAGAACGGCACCGGCGGCGACGTGAAGATTGCGATCGATGCCGCGCGCGCCGCCGCCCAGCCGCACCACTTCCTCGCGGTGACGAAAGACGGCCGTTCCGCCATCGCCACGACGACCGGCAACGAGGACTGCCACATCATCCTGCGTGGCGGGAAAGCGCCCAATTACGACGCGGCCAGCGTCGACGCCGCCTGCGCGGCGGTGCAAAAATCCGGGTTGACGCCAACCGTGGTGATCGATGCGAGCCATGCGAACAGCGCCAAGGATCCGGAAAACCAGCCGGCCGTCATGGCCGATGTGGCGCGGCAGATCGCCGGGGGCGACGACCGCATTACCGGCGTCATGATCGAAAGCCATCTGGTCGCCGGACGCCAGGATCTGGTGGCGGGTCAGCCGCTGGTCTACGGACAGAGCATCACCGATGGCTGCATCGGATGGGACAGCTCGGTTGCGGTGCTGGAAACCCTGGCGACAGCCGTCGCGCAACGGCGGGGCATCCGCGCCGTTGCCTGAAAGGTCACGGCGGTGCAACGGGCATGCGGAGCCCGGCCGGCTCAGCAGTCCGGGTCGCCGCCGCGCTGGTCGTCGCCGTAAAATTCCCGGTCGGCGCGCCGCCGGTCCGGACCGAAATAGTCCGACACCTCAATGAATGTGCGCGGGTGTTTGAGGATCGCAACGATCCGCGTTTTCAGATCATTCATCGAAAACGGTTTGATCAGAAATTCGGTTACGCCGGCATCGCGGGCTTCGGTCACCATCTCCACGGTGGGCATCGCCGTGACCATTAGAATGGCGACATTCGGTTTTCCGCTGCTTGTCGACGTCCGGATCATTTTCGTCAGCGCAATACCGCTGATCGGTGTCATATCCCGTTCGGTAATCACAATGTCATAAGCGTTCACACGCAATTCGCCGAAGGCGCGCTCGGCATCGCTCACCGTATCGACCTTCGCGATACCAATCGATTTCAACACGTCCCGCGTCAGCGCGGACATGACCCGGTCCGGGTCCACGACGAGGATATGGAGCTGCGTCAGGTCATTCGGCATCTAGCGGCATCCCTTATGGCAGGCTGCGTTTCAGATTAGCGTTGATTCGCACGCAAGACAAAGGTTCCACGCGACGTCACCCTGTTACCGTGCCCGCGTCGACACCGCCATACGTAGTATTCCCAATGGGAATTAACCCAACTTCTTCCCGCGCCCGCATCATGGAATAAGAGCCCCATGATCAGGCTGAACTGTCCTTTGCAATGCAACGGCGGCAAGGCTTTTCGGAAACGTTTCTTCAGGGCCTGCGGCCCGACACCAACTCAGGGGAATATACAGATGTTTAATGAATTCAAGGAATTTGCCATGCGTGGCAATGTGGTCGACCTCGCCGTCGGCTTCATACTCGGTGGCGCGTTCGGTACGATCGTCAAGTCGCTGGTGAACGACGTCATCATGCCGCCGATCGGGCTGGCGCTGGGCGGAGTCGATTTTTCCGCCATGAAGATCGTCCTGAAAGCGGCTGACGAAGCCAACAAGGTCGCCGAGGTCGCGATCAGCTATGGATTATTCATTAACAATGTCATCAGCTTCGTGATCGTCGCCTGGGCGCTGTTCATGATCATCAAGAGCATGAATTCGATCAAGAAGAAGGAAGAAGCCAAGCCTGCGGCACCGGCTGCGCCGCCGAAGCAGGAAGTCCTGCTGGAGGAAATCCGCAACATTCTCGCCAAAGGCTGACACCCTGACAGAACATCCCGGGGCGAATGACGGCGACGTCCCGCCCCGGTTTGGCCACCCGACACCGGCCCCTGCCTTGAACCAACGGTCAGCGCAGCGTGTACGTAGTTTCCCTAATAGGGAAATACCCAACTTACGCCACTGCCGGCCGGGAACTAGATTGTGTGTCAGTAACCACCAAGTATTGGTGTTTCGGGACGCCGCCACAGTCGGCGCCGACCCGTTTTCCGGGACGCGGGGTCTCCTCCCCCCCAGCCTTCGCGTCCCGGATCCCTCTCTTCCCGAATGATCGTCTTTTAAAAATCCGCGCAGCGCCGGAAGTATCGTTCCGGCGGCACCCTCAGCTTTCGGTTTTGACACCCAGCCTTACTGATTCCTCGACGCGCGACAAAAATATCCGGATGCTGTTTTCGCGAATATATTTGTCCGTCGCTTCGCGCGCGCCCTCGCACCAGCCGTAATCGTCGATAATCAGGATACCGCCGGTGCTGAGCACCGGATACAGGTGCACGAGTTCGTGCCAGGTGGAACTGTACCAGTCCGTGTCCAGCCGCAGCAGTGCGGCAGACGCCGGCAACGTGCCGGGTATGGTGTCTTCCACCGGGCCTTTCACAAAGATCAGGTTTTCTTCCGGATAGCCGGTGTTCAGCACATTGGCGCGCACGTCATCGACGGTGCCCCCGAATCCCATCGTCTTGTTCTGTTCATGCGCCTCGTCCCAAAGCTGCTGGTAGTTCTGCCCGTCCCAGTCTGTGTCGCGTTCGTCCGGGCGCGTCATCCCCTCGAACGTGTCATACAGGTAGATCTTTCGGGACGTATCGCCGAAGCGCCGAAGCGCCATTGCCGCCAGCATCATCGACCCGCCGCGCCAGACACCGCATTCGACAATGTCGCCGGGTATATCGTTCTGCACAATATACTGGATTGCCTTGAACAGCTGATAGGGCGCTTCGATCCCGCGCTCCACCGTCATGGTAAAGGGCGCGACCTTGGGAAACAGCTTCATGAAAAAGGCATCGTCCGGATCGTCGGCGCGAATGTCCCGGTAATCAACCTCCACCTGCTTCTTGATGCTGACCTTGACCATGGCGCGCCCTTCCGATTCTGTGCCGGAACTATGCCGCAGCGCGCGAATCCGGGCAACCGGCAGTGATTCCATTTGACCCGGATGTACTTTAGGCTGGGGCATGGCTCACCTCAGGAAACATTCCGATTGACCCGCAAACCCTCGCTGATCGTTTCAGGCGCCAACGCCCCCTATTTCACCTGGCTGCGGGACCTGTGGATTTCGTGGGAGGCAAGCGGCGCCAACGCCATAACCGATTTCGGTGTCATGGACCTGGGTCTCAAGGCGGACCAGCGCGCCTGGCTGGAAAAACGCAACGTTACCCTGGCAACGCCGGACTGGCCCTTCGACGGGTTGGACGGCACGGTTCCGGAATGGTTCAAGGCGATGGTGTGCCGGCCCTTCCTGCCGCAGACCTTTCCCGGCTGGGACTATGTTTTCTGGTTGGATGCGGACAGCTGGTTCCAGAACACCGACTCGCTGAGCCTCTTCGTCGCAGGCGCGGCGCAGGACGGTTTCTGCGTCGTCCCGGCAGTCGACCGCGCCTTCAGTCCCAGCTATCACGGCGGCCACTATTTCCTCGACTGGCAGAAAAACTGCCTCGAAAAAGGCTTCGGCAAGGAGATGGCGGAACGGATCTACCGCCATCCCATCATTTCCGCCGGTGCGATATGCGGCGCGTCCGATGCGCCGCACTGGAAAATCTGGCAGGAATACGCCGAGATCGCGATCCGGCGCGCCGTCTACCGCGAAGCAGAACAGGCGGCGCTGAACGTGACCGTGCATCTGGGCACGCTGAAGACGCATTTCCTGCCGTCCTGGTGCCACTGGGTCTGCAATATGGCGCTGCCGTTGATCGACATGGAACGCGGGCTGTATGTGGAACCGCACCTGCCCCACATGCCGATCAGCATCATGGGCATGCCGGGCAATACCAGAACCGATACATTCAGCCTGCCGACTTCTCGTGGCGACACGGTTGCGTCCACGCTGCGTTTCGGCACGGCAGCCAAGGCCGCGCAGCGCCACCGGGTCTGGAAGAAGAGTACCGGCGAACCGTGAACGACGGCATCCGGCTGTTCCTCGACCTGCACTTCTGGTTCGCCGCGACCCTGTCCAAGCCCTACGCACAGGGTGCCTTTTCGTTTCTTCCTCTGGGCGGCGCGGTCTGCCTGATGATCGGCACCATGCTGGGCCTCGCGCGGCCGCGACGCGGCTTGCTGCTGTTTCTCGTGCCGGTGGCGGTGAGCCAGGTATTTGTGCTGGGCGCCGGGCTGCTCCATGACGCGTTTCCGGTTGGCGGATTCTGGCTGGGCCTTGCCTTCGCCGGCCTGCAAACCGCCATCATAGGCAGCACATTTTATAAAAACCGGAAAGCGTGGCTGCCGTCACTCTGCCTGTCAGCGTTCTGTATTATCTATGCCTATTACGCCCATTTCGCCGCCGCGACAGTGCTGAACCGCCTCCCGGTTTCCTGAATTCACGTCCGCGTCCCCGCCCGCAGCATGCAGAAGGCTGCCAGCGCCGCGAGGCTGAGCCCCGACGAAACATAGAGCGCGCCGGTGCCGATCTCGTCGATCAGAAAGCCGAACAGCAGCGGCGCACCCGCCTGTCCAATCCGCGCCGGCGCACCGAGC
>CAXBEC010000300.1:0-4569 GCA_963974145.1 uncultured Alphaproteobacteria bacterium
GGTGCGGTCCAGCGCCAGGGTCAGCCGGTCGAAGAACGCCTCCGCGCCGCCATGCGCCGCGCCCGCCATGACCTGCATGAGCCGCATCAGCGGGTTCCTCCGGCGGCAGTGGTCGCGGGGTGGACGCGTTGCCAGAGATCCCGTGCCGCGGCCTCGACCATGTCGACGCTCAGGCTGTCCATCAGCGTGCCGGTATTGCGGTGGTCATAGCCCGGCGCGCCGACGATCTCGTCATAGCTTTTACGGGTCCGGACCCAGGCGGTATTGTCGCCCCATGGCGCGTAATGGGCCGTGTGGCTGGGACCGAACAGGCCGAGGGTCGGTATGCCGGCCGCGGCCGCCATATGCATCAGCCCCGAATCATTGCCGATATACAGCGCGCAGCGGCGCAGGCAGGCCGCGGCAACCGGAAGTCCGGTCCGCCCGACCAGGTCGATGCGCCGCTCCGGCGGGATCGCGTCCAGCACCGGCTCTACCTGTTCGCGCTCGTCCGGCGCCGCGAATACGGCCACCCGCGCATCCGGCAGGATCCCGTCCGCGGCCGTCAGCCGCCCGATCAGTTCGGCGAAATACGCCGCCCGCCACTGCTTGCCGGGCCAGTTGGCTGCCGCGCCGATAGCGAGGACAGGCCCGCCTTCGGGCAGCAGCGCCGCCGCGGCGGCATCGTCCGACGGCGAAACCCAGCAGGTCGGCGATGGCGGCGATTCCGCCAGACCCAGGGTTTCAGCGAGGAACGCAACCCGGTGCATCTCCCTGCCGGGCGGGGGAATGACATGGCGTTTCCCGGCCGGCAGCAGCCAGGCAATCGCGGAACGCCGCAGGTCGACGACCATATCCCAGCGCGTGGTGACGCATTGCGCCCATAACGACACCCAATGCGCGGACAGCGCCTTTTTGCGCATGACGATGACCCGGTCCAGTCGCGGCACGGAGTCGAACAGCGGCGCCGCGGCAGGTCCGGCCGCAATGGTGAATCGGGCGTCGGGGTAGCGGTCTATCAGACAGGACAACAGCCCTGTCGACAGGACGGCGTCACCGATACGGTTGGCTGTAATAAAAAGGATGCGCATGTTCCCGCAGGATACAAAATGCTGGTGGATAAGGTTACCGGAATCGAAACGTTTTTGTCCGCTGCCTTGTCAGGGTATGAATGGCGAACCAGTTCAATACCGCAATCCTAGGGAATTTACGATATGCCGGGTCGTTATGTCTTGCTGGAGGATCGTGGAATCCTCACCGTTGGCGGCGTGGATCGCGCCGAATTCCTGCAAGGGCTGATCTCGAACGATATCACCCGGGTTGCAGACGACCGGGCGATCTGGGCCGCCTATCTGACCGCGCAGGGCAAGTACCTGCATGATTTCTTTGTCGTTTCGCTCAATGGCGGTTTCGGCCTCGACTGTGAATCGGCGCGACTCATGGACCTTGGTCAGCGCCTCAGCAAACACAAATTGCGGGCGAAGATCGACCTTGGGATCGGCGAATCCTATGTTGTGGCGGTACTGTTCGGTGAGGGAGCGCTGACGGAACTGGACCTGCCGGCGACGGCGGGCGCGGCGCGAAACTGGGGTGGCGGCATTGTGTATGTTGATCCGCGCCTGGCCCAGGCCGGTGCGCGGGCGGTACTGCCCCGGGAAACCGCCGCATCAGCGCTGGAGGCGCTGGGGTTCACAGCGGGACCTCCGGAAGAATACGACCTGATGCGCCTTGAACAGGGGCTGAGCGACGGCAGCCGCGACTTGGTAGTCGAAAAGTCGATCCTGCTGGAAAGCAATTTTGACGAGTTGCACGGCGTCGACTGGGAGAAGGGCTGCTACATGGGCCAGGAACTGACGGCGCGGACCAAATACCGGGGGTTGGTGAAGCGGCGGCTGGTGCCGGTCCGTATTGAGGGCCCGGTACCGGTGGCCGGGACGCCGATTCGCGCCGGCGCCAGGGATGTCGGCGAAATGCGGTCGAGTCGCGATGGCCGGGGGCTGGCACAACTGCGACTGGAGGTCCTCTCGGCGGCGCCGGCCGATGCCGACGCGTTGACCTGCGGCGATGCCAGGGTCGTTCCTGTGATCCCCGACTGGATGCAGTTCTGAAACCGGGCAGCGCCAGGAACCGTCAAATTCCCGAATACCGGGAAAAATCCTGTTGTCTTCAAACTGTTAGGGAACACCCTTCCGGGTGTGTGGTGCCATTCGGCTGGCGGCAATCATAAGCTTCTGATTTACTTGTGTTAATATATGGTTTGGTAAACATTCGTTAATTTTTTTTTATAACAATGCGAATTCCTTATAGTTAAGGTTGGGCGGTGCGGTGCGCGTATTTTGGCGGACGCCCGAACTTTGTTGGCGGGTGGCAATGAGCAGGGGCATTCGAAAGTCGTGAGCGGCGGGCGTTCCATATCGCTGGAAATCTATGTCCTTAAAGGCGGACGCTGGCAGATTCACGCCAATTATGACGCGATGAATCGTGACCAGTGTCTCGACGACGCCAAGGAACTGGACGCATCGAGGCGCTTTGAAGGTGTCTGCGTTGTCCGGGAAACCTATAACGCGGAAAAGAACGCGGCCCGGGAAGCGGTGATTTATCACAGCCCGTCGATGAAATCGCCGCCGCCGATTGCCCTTGTCGTGGAAGGGGGGCCGGTCAAGCCGGAACGCAAGCCCGCCCCGGCCCCGAAGGGGGGCACAGCCGAAGGATCCTGGAAGAAGGAAAAGGACTCCGCGAAGCCGGCCCCGTCAGGCAAAGGGAAGAAAAAGAAGGGTAAACCCGCCAAGAAGGCGGCGCCCGCCAAGGCCCGTTCGGGGGATGACGCCAATCTGGCGGAAGTTCTGCCCAAACTGGCGATGGTCTGTATTGTCGCGCTGGGTGGGGCGTCGATCGTGTCGTATATCTGTTCCATCCTGATCAAATACCTGCCGACATTCGGGATCGAGGTGAGCCTTGGTATTTCCCAGACGATTCTGATTTCGATTTTCATCATCAGCTTTTTGTTCTTTTTCATTCCGCTCATGCGCCGCTTCGTACCGGTAATAAAGACCGGGTCTGGCGCAACGGCGCCCCGGGCGGCCACCGCGCCGACAACCGCGCCGGTAATGCCCGAACCGGACAAACCTGTTTCCCGTGCTGCAGAGTCTGCGGATGACAACGACGCGGAAGACGAGGCGGATGCGGAACCCGAGGACATGGAGTCCGACGAGGCTGAGGCTGAAAAGGACGAGGAAGAGGAGGACCAGACGGATCTGCCGCCAATCCCCGGCAACTCTGCTGCCGCCGGCGCCAGTGCGGACATGCTGATGTTCATCGGGGATTCGCTGGAGCCGCTGGCCAAGG
Organism: uncultured Alphaproteobacteria bacterium; assembly: GCA_963974145.1. Taxonomy (GTDB): domain Bacteria; phylum Pseudomonadota; class Alphaproteobacteria; order UBA8366; genus MarineAlpha4-Bin1. Next base: position 3,325 of record CAXBEC010000300.1, read on the forward strand.
CGGGGCACCAGCTGAACGCGTTCAACCGGTTCGGCCTGACGTTGTTTTTCTCCGGCGCGGGGGAATACCTGGCGTCGAAGAAGCGCGTTCCGGAAACGGAGATGCAGGATATCCTGTGCACGCATATGCAGATGCTCGGCCATACGCCGGACATGGCGCGGGGCTTCTGCGCCAATATCGGGGAGTATCTCGTCAATCCGAAATATTTCCAGATGTACGAAGCGGGCCGCAGCGCCATCGCCCGGCAGGCCCAGAATCCCGGCAGTGACCTCGGTGTGACCGAGGCGGTCGATAAATGGAATGACCCGGAACCCGCGGGCGGCACAAACGCCAAGGAATTCGTCGCGATCGTGTTCACCGATATTGTGGGATCGACGGCGATGACCCAGGAACGGGGCGATGACGCAGCCCAGCTTGTGGTGCGCGAACACAATTCCATCGTGCGCGACGCGCTGGCGCTGCATGGCGGTCGCGAAATCAAGCATACCGGTGACGGCATTATGGCAACCTTCCCGGGCGTGGTTGCCGCCATCGAAGGGTCCATCGCCATCCAGCAGGCCTGTCAGCGCGCGAACAGCGCGAACCCGGATCTGGGGTTGGGAATCTGCATCGGCATCAATGCCGGGGAACCCATCCACGAAGACAATGATATCTTCGGCACGCCGGTGCAGATGGCGGCGCGCGTGTTGAGCAAGGCGGAAGGCGAGGAAATCTGCGTTTCGACCATCGTCCGGGACACCTGCTCCGGCAAGGGCTTCACCTTCACGAAGAAGGGCGACTACGATCTCAAGGGCTTCGATGAGCCGGTCCCGATCTACCTGACCACATGGAAAGGCAGCATGAGCGCGCCCAGCGCCGTGGCGAGCGGCGAGGCGGCCTGACCGCAGGTCATCTGCGCTGCAAACGGCCTTGGCCAGCCCTTTGACGGGCTGCTATTGTTCCCTGAAGAACGCATCTCATTGAGGAGACTTGGGCATGACCGCTTGCATGGTGGGCTGGACGCATTCGAAATTCGGCAAGCTGGAAGGCGAGGATGTCGAATCCCTGATCGTCCGCGTGGCCAGCGACGCCATCGCCGATGCGGGGGTGTCGCCCGGTGATATCGATGCGATCTATCTCGGCTTCTACAATGGCGGGTTCTCGGCCCAGGATTTCGGCGCCTCGCTGGTGCTGCAGGCCAATGAGGCGTTGCGCTTCAAGCCGGCGACGCGGGTCGAAAACGCCTGCGCCACCGGTTCGGCCGCC
>CAXBEC010000301.1:0-4557 GCA_963974145.1 uncultured Alphaproteobacteria bacterium
GATGACGGTGCGGACATGCGTTATCGTTCCGTTTCTGAAATTCATTGGGTCCGGGGAGGCGACGGACGGTTCCAGTCTCCCAAGGCGACCTGCCAGCATACCAGTGCCGCGAGCGCAGCTGTTTCCGCCCTGAGGATACGGGGACCCAAGCTGACGGGCAAAACAAATGGCTGCCGCGCTAACAGATCAAGTTCGGATGGCGAGAATCCCCCCTCAGGTCCCGTCAGGATAGCCCAGTTATCGGTATCGGCCTGATTTTGCAGAACCGTACCCATCGCCGGGGCCGCGCCGCGTTCGACGCATACCAGCAATCGGCGGTCCTGCGGCCAATTGTCCAGTACTGTACTGTACTTTGCGGGTTCCCGTAAATCCGGAAGTGTCAGGCGCTCGCATTGTTCGGCCGCTTCGATGGTATTGGCGGCCAGGCGCTCCATGTTGACGCGGCCGGCATTGGTGCGCTCGGTCATCACCGGCCACAGGGCGGATGCGCCCAGTTCGACCGCCTTCTGCACCAGGAAATCCAGCGGCCCGCGCTTGACCGGCGCGAACAGCAGCCAGGGGCCGGGCTCCTCGATCTGTTCACGCGTATTCTTTTCCGGCACCAGCACGCCGGCGTTCTTGGACAACGTTTCGATCCGCGTGTCCCACTCGCCGTCGCGGCCGTTGAACACCGTGACGGTGTCACCGATCTGCGCGCGCATGACATTGCGCAGGTAGTGCCGCTGATTCGCATTCAGCGGCACCGCTTGCCCCTCGGCAAGGTCATGTTCAGTGTAAAGTCGCATCAGGCCTGAAGCGTGGTTATGTCCTCTGGCCCGGTTTATACAGGAAACGCCCGGCACGATACCCACCCTGCGGGAGAATCACGGAATGTTGCTTGAAGGTTCATGTCACTGCGGCGCCGCCGCTTTCAGCGTCGAATCTCCTCATCCCTATCCCTTTAACCGCTGCTATTGCTCCATATGCCGGAAGGTCGCGGGCGGCGGCGGATATGCGATCAACCTCGGTGGCGTGCATGAAACCCTGAAAGTGACCGGAAAACGCCATATCCGGGTCTATCAGGTTGACGAGGGCGGCGGGCAAAAAAGCCCGCTGGAGCGCCATTTCTGCGGCACATGCGGTTCGATGCTGTTCGCGTGGGATTCGCGCTGGCCGGATCTTGTACACCCCTTTGCCTCCGCCATCGATACCGACCTGCCGGCAGCACCGGAAACCACCCATCTGCTGCTGGATTCGAAGGCGTCCTGGGTCGAACCCCATATCCGTGAAAACGACAAATGCTTTGACGGGTACCCCGACGAATCCATTGCCGAATGGCATGAACGGCTGGGGCTGGTCCGGTGAAACAATTCGCGGCTATAACCCCGTTATGACTGACTCGACGAATTCCGCCAGCGACATCGTTCGCGACCACTGGACCATCCGGATGGCCGCGCCGGTGATGCGCCCCTATATCCGCCTCGCGCGGATCGACCGGCCGATCGGCACCTGGCTGCTGCTGCTGCCCTGCTGGTGGGGGGGGGCGCTGGCAACGGCGGCCGAACCGGGCTGGCGCTGGCCCGACCCGGTGTATTTCATCCTGTTCGCCGTCGGCGCGCTGGTGATGCGCGGGGCGGGATGCTGCTGGAACGATATCGCCGACCGCGAATTCGATGGCCGTGTCGCGCGCACCGCATTGCGCCCGATTCCCGCCGGCGAAATTTCGGTGAAGCAGGCCGTCGCCTTCATGGGGTTCCTGGCACTGATCGGCCTCGCCGTGTTGCTGGTCTTCAACGCCTATACGGTGTGGCTGGCCATCGCCTCGCTGGTGCTGGTGTTCATCTATCCGCTGATGAAGCGGGTGACCTACTGGCCGCAAATCTTCCTCGGCCTCGCCTTCAACTGGGGGGCGCTGGTGGGGTGGACCGCCGTGGCGGGCAGCCTTTCTGCAGCGCCGCTGCTGATGTATGCCGCCGGGATCGCCTGGACGCTGGGTTACGACACGATCTACGCCCATCAGGACAAGGAAGACGATGCCCTGATCGGACTGAAATCCACCGCGCTGAAGTTCGGCGCGAATACACGCCCCTGGCTGTGGGGGGTCTACGCGGCGACCATTGCGTTGCTGGCGGCGGCGGGATACGCGGCGGCGCTGGACTGGCCCTATTTTGCCGCGCTGGCGCTGGGTGCGGTGCAGCTCGCCTGGCAGGCCGCTGCCATCGATATCGATTCGCCCTCCGATTGCCTGTCCAAGTTCAAGTCGAACCGGTATTTCGGGTTGATCCTGCTCGCAGGAATGATTGCCGGGTAGCTGGCTGTTTTGCAGGAGCAGCACAATCGGATGTGGTATGTTTGTCCTGTCACACAATGACAGGGAGCCGCCGACATGCCGTTCTTTTACGATTTCGACAAGGCAGCGGGACCGATTGACGCCGGACGGACCGCCAGAAACCTTCTCGAACTGCGCCGGAAACTGAACCTCGAAATACCTCGCCGCACGGTCGTGGACAGCCTGTTGCTGGCGACCTGGAACATACAGGCCTTTGGCGCCTCATCACGGACGGAGGAAAGCCTGTGGTATATTGCGGAAATCCTGTCCCGCTTCGACCTGATCGCGATCCAGGAGGTCAAGCGCGACCTGGGCGAGTTGGACCGTGTGCAGAAACTGCTGGGCCCCTGGTGGCGCTACCTTGTCACCGACGCCTCCGAGGGCGATGGCGGCAATGACGAGCGGCTGGCCTTCCTGTTCGATACGCGCAAGGTCCGCTTCGGCGGCATGGCCGGTGAGATTGTCCTGCCGCCGGTGAAGGACGAAGACGGCAATGCCGTGAACCCCGACCAGATCGTCCGGACCCCCTATATTGCGGGGTTCAAATCCGGCTGGTTCGATTTCATGCTGTCGACGGTGCATATCAAGTTCGGTGAAAATGAACGGGCCGATCCAGGCCGGCTGGAGGAGATCCGCCAGATCGCCCGGTTCCTCGCCAACCGGCTGACCCAGACCGGCGCATGGTCCCGCAACATGATCCTGCTGGGCGATTTCAATATTTTCGACAAGGACAGCCCGACCTTCACTGCGCTGACCGATGCGGGTTTCACGATCCCCCACAATATCCAGAGCCTGCCGGTCACGAATGTCGGTGCAAAGCCGCGGAAATATGACCAGATCGCCTTTCTGCTGGGCGGAAATCCCGATGTGAAGCCGCTGCAGGCGGGTGTGCTGGACTATTTCACGACGATTTACAGCGACGCGAAATTTCCCGATTACGCCCCGCAATTGCGCAAGGCGGACGGAACCCTGCCGGGCAATCCCAGAAGCTACTACCGGAACCACTGGCGGCGGCGGCAGATGTCCGACCACCTGCTGATGTGGGCGGAACTGCCGATCGAATTCGCCGACCCCTACCTGAAGGCAAAAGCAGGCCCCTGATCAGGCGGTTTTACTTAACGGGCGGGACGATGACAGCCTTCGTCTTGTGTATATGTTCGCGGTAGATCGTGTACAGCCCGGTGGCGACGATGATGGCCGCGCCGATGATCGTGAAGGTATCGGGCAGGTCTCCGAAAAACACGAAGCCGACTATCGTTGCCCAGACCAGCAGCATGTAGCTGAAAGGCTGCAGCACCGACGCCTGCGCGCGTTGCAGCGCCATGATCAGGAAGATATGCGCGGTCGCCGCCATGATCGAAATCGCCGCCATCTGCCCCCAGCCGGCGAGGTCCGGGGTGGTCCAGAAGAAGGGCGCAACGATGGCGGCCAGCAGGAAGCCGGTGAACCCCATATACATCGTCGAGGTTTCCGCCGTGTCGGTCTGCCCGACAAGCCGTGTCAGCACGATATACAGCGCGTAACCCACGGCGGTGGCCAGCGCGAACAGCGCCGATGGTTCCACGACCCCCGTCCCCGGCCGCAGGATAATCAGGATTCCGCCGAAGCCGACGATTACCGCCGTCCAGCGCCGAACGCCGACCTGTTCATGCAGGAAGAACATCGCCATGGCGGTCACGAAGAGCGGGGTGGAGGCGATAATCGCATGCGCATCGGCGAGCGGCATGGTCTGTACCGCCAGCACGAAAAAGGCCGATTCGGTAATGACGACGACCGATCGCACGACCTGCAGCACCGGCCGGTTGCTGCGCAGGCTCGCCCGGAACGTTCCCTTTCGCGTGGCGATTAGGGCGGCGAGAAGCACGAACACGGCATAGCGCACCATCAGGATCTGCGCCGGTGAATACAGGTTCGAAATGTTCTTGGTAATGCCGTCCTGGATCGCGAAGATCGCCATCGCCGATACGAACAGCAGGATGCCGCGCCCCGGCGAGGCGATGGCGTTCATTCAGCCCGCGACGACATGGTAATGCCGGCCGAAGGCGACCGAATCGGCGGAAAGTGATTCGATACAGGCGCGCCGGTAAGGGGTGTCGGAAATCAGCCGCAGGATAAATTCTTCCAGCGCGTGGTCGGGCGCCAGGCGGGTATGGACTTTCTCCAGCATCTCCGCCGTGGTCATCGCCGCCCATTGCCGGCCCGTCGCGGGCCCCTTGGCCAGCGCCACGGCATTTTCCTCGTGGAAGACA
>CAXBEC010000302.1:0-4551 GCA_963974145.1 uncultured Alphaproteobacteria bacterium
GGCCTGCGCGAGTTCATGTATCTTGGCATTGATATCGAGCCAGTCCGCTGGGCCGAGCGCCGTACTGGGGATTGCGCGCAACCGCACCGGCACCACATCCGCCTGTTCAAGCGTCTCGGGAAAAGCGTTCAACAGTTCGTCGACTTCGTAGATTTTATTGTTTTCGCCATAGCGCACGATATCGAGACTGTTCCGTCCCACCGACGAAATCGTTCCGCCCGTGCCGATGACTGCGATGCGGGGTTTGCGGTCGCTCATTTCGGATACTCCCATGATTTCCCGGTGCAGGTTAGTCGATCGCCGGGTGCGGGGAAATACGGATTGCGGCAAGTCGGCGACTTCCACCGCCGCCGTTTCATTCCATCATGTTATGATACTTGTATGATGAATTTTCTTTCTATACGCTTCCCGCATGCCGGCGACAGGTCAATGACCGGCCAAGACAGGGCCGCAGCCAATGCGGATCGGTGAGTGGGCTGTTCGGGTGCCAGTGCCCGTGACGGTCCTTGAGGATCGATAGAAACAGGGCGCGACAGACCAGGCCTTCCAGGCCCGCCCCAACAGAGAGCGAGGACAGTCATGAATGCAATCCGCAAGTTCCTAGTACCGGCGGCGACCGCTGCCGTCATGAGTATGAGCCTTCCCGCATCGGCGCTTGAAATCAAATCCAGCGACGTCCATCCCATGGGTTACCCGACCACGGACGCCATCGCATACATGGGTGACCTGCTGAGCACCTGGACCGGCGGGCGGCTGAGCATCAAGATTTTCCATTCGATGCAGCTTGGCGGCGAAAAGGAAGCACTGGAACAGGCGCAGCTCGGCGCGCTGGAAATGACCCGTGTCAGCGTCGGCGTCGTCGGCCCGATCGTGGAAGAGTTCAACGCATTCAACCTGCCCTATTTCTTCCGCAGCGTTGACCACATGCACAAGGTCGTCGACGGCGAAATCGGCACCGGGCTGCTGAACAAGCTGGAGGCCGGCGGGCTGATCGGTCTCGGCTACATGGATGCGGGCTCCCGGTCCTTCTACAACAAGGTCCGCCCCATCGCGAAAATTGAGGACCTGAAGGGCCTGAAGATCCGGGTCATGCAGAACCCGATCTTCATCGAGATGGTAAACTCCATGGGCGGCAATGGGCTGCCGATCGCCTTCAACGAGCTCTATACATCGATGCAGACGGGCGTCGTGGACGGTGCGGAAAACAACCCGCCTTCCTACGAATCCGGCAAGCATTACGAAGTTGCCGGTTACTACACCCTGACAGAACACCTGATGGTGCCGGAAATCTTCGTCTTCTCGAAGAAGGTCTGGGATACGCTGCCGGCGCTCGACCAGCAGCTCATCCGCAAGGCATCGGCCCTGACGGTCGGCAGGGAACGGGAACTCTGGGCGGCGCGCGAGCAGAAGTCACTCGACCTGCTGCGGTCAAAGGGCATCAAGGTCATCACCGATGTCGACAAGACAGCGTTCATCGAAGCCACGGCGGCGGTGCGTGAAAAGTTTGGCGGCAAGTTCGCCGATCTGATCAAGAAAGCCTCGATGGTCAAATAGGACGCACCGGTCTCTCCCGACGGTGCGTCCCCGCGCGGTCGCCGGTCCTGAGGGCCGGCGGCTGCGCGGCAAATGGCGGCAAACAGGAAAGCAACGAAAGTTCAGGCAATGGCGAACGCGACCGTCGATCCTTCGGCGAAACCCCGCTATGTGCGGACCATGGACCGGCTGTATCAGCTCTGCATGATCATCTGTATCCTGTCCATCGTTTGCATGACGGTGCTGATTTTCTCCGGCGTGGTCATGCGCTACTTTTTCTCGATCGGCGCCCGCTATGCGGAACCCATGTCGATCTTCTTCACGGTGCAGCTCACCATGTATGGCGCCGCCGTGTGTTACCGGGCCCAGGCCCATCTTCGTCTGTCGCTGTTCGTCGACATGCTGCCCGGCATGCCGAAAAAAATTGCGCTTCACGCGGTCGACATCCTGATGGCGGCGGTCGCCGGACTGATGATCTGGTACGGCATCAGCCTGACGGAAACCACCTGGTTCCAGTCTTATCCGGAATTCGACGACATCCGGGTCGGAGTCGTCTATTCGGCGATCCCCGGCGGCGGGATCGTACTGCTGCTGTTCATTATTGAAAAAGCGTTCTTCCATGACGCGGTGGCGGCCATGGAGGGCGAGGAGATGCGCCACGCGCTGGAACTCGCCGAAAAGGACGCCAAGCGGCTCGAGCTATAGGGCCGGCGCCGAAGCAATCAATCACACGGGACAAACCGGGAGCGTTTCATGGGGGGACAATTCGGTCCGCTGGTACTGATGGGCAGCATGTTTGCACTGCTTGTGCTGGGCATGCCTATCGCCTACGCACTGGGCGCGGCGGCATTCATTGCCGCACTGTTCGCCAGCCTGCCACTGGAAGCCGTGCTGCTGAAGATGTCGGACGGCGTCGACAATTTCTCGCTTCTGGCAATTCCGTTCTTCGTGCTGGCGGGGGCGTTGATGGCCGAAGGTGGCATGGCGTGGCGACTTGTCGCCTTCGCCAATATTTTTGTCGGCTTCATGCGCGGCGGGCTGGCCATGGTCAATATTCTGGCCTCGATGTTCTTCGGCGGGATATCCGGCTCGGCCGTCGCCGATGTTTCGTCGATCGGATCGATCATGATCCCGATGATGAAGAAGCAGGGCTATGACGACCATTTCAGTGTGAACGTCACCATCTCGTCGGCGACCCAGGGCATCATCATCCCGCCCAGCCACAACGCCATTATCTACACCTACGCGGCGGGTGGCACGATCTCCATCGCACAGCTGTTCATGGCCGGGATCGTTCCCGGCGTCATGATCGGCGTGGCGCTGATGGTGCTGGCCTTCATCATTTCGCGAAAACGGGGCTACCCCAGGGGCCGCGCCGTGAGCCTTGGCGAAGCCCTGAAGATCACCTGGCAGGCGCTCGCCGGGCTGCTGACGGTCGTGATCATCGTCGGCGGCGTCATCGGCGGCGTGTTCACGCCGACGGAATCCGCCGCAGTCGCCTGTGTCTGGGCCTTCTTCGTGACAATGTTCCTCTACCGCGACCTGAAATGGCGCGACCTGCCAGTCATGCTGTCGGGCGTCGTGCGGACCGTCGCCATGGTGATGATCGTTATCGGCTTTGCGTCCAGCTTCGCCTATATCATGACCCTGATGCAGGTACCGGCCAAGGCGACCGCCTTTCTGCTGCAACTGTCGGACAACAAATTCGTTATCCTGCTGCTGATCAACGTGATGCTGCTTATCCTTGGGACGTTCATGGATATGGCACCGTTGCTGCTGATCTGTACGCCGATCCTGCTGCCGGTTGTCATGGCGCTGGGGGTGGACCCTGTACATTTCGGCATTATCATGATGCTTAACCTGGGCATCGGACTGGTAACGCCGCCGGTCGGTACGGTACTGTTCGTCGGCTGCGCCGTGGGCAAAGTGCCTATCGAACGCGCCGTTCGCCACCTCTGGCCATTCTGGATCACCATGCTGGTTGTGCTGCTGCTGGTGACCTATATTCCCGAATTCGCAATGTGGATTCCCAACATGCTGTACAAGCCATGACATCAAAATGACGACCCGGGATACCGCTTTCCGGCCACTGGAACCGCCACGCAATCTCAAGGATGAACTGATCGACCGCCTGACCGGCGAGATCAAGGGCGGCACGCTGAAGCCCGGCGAAAAACTGCCGACGGAGCAGGTGATGATTGCCGCCTTCGGGGTCAGCCGCACCGTGGTGCGCGAAGCACTGGCCGCGTTGCGGGCCGAAGGGCTGATCCACACCCGGCAGGGCGCCGGCGCGTTCGTCGCCACCGATATGCGCAGCCGCCCCTTCCGCATCCCGGGCGATGCGCCGGGTAACGTATCCGAGGCGATCCGCATCAACGAGCTGCGGCTCGGCATCGAGGTCGAATCGGCGGGCCTTGCCGCCGAACGGCGCAGCGCGAAGGAACTGGCGGCGATAGAACGGTCGCTGGTCCGTTTTGACGATGCGGTTGAACGCGGCGAGGATGCCGTCGACGCCGATGTGGAATTCCACCGCGCCATCGCCACTGCAACCCATAACGAAAATTTCGTCGCTTTCCTCGACTGGCTCGGCTGGCACATTATTCCGCGGCGCATCGTGCAGCAGAACAACATCGATGAGGAAATGCGCAAGACCTATCTGCGGCGAGTATCGGGCGAGCACCAGGCGATTGCCAGAGCGATAGCACAATCTGACGCGACGGCCGCGCGCCGGGCCATGCGCCGACATCTCAAGCGCAGTATCAAGCGCTATCAGTCGATTGAGGACGGGAAGGCCTGATCCACTTTCCGGGCCGGCTTGACAGACGCTACCTGGCTATTTGAGATTGACATCGAAGCGGATGTTATCGCCCCGGTATAATGAATCGCCAAAAAAAACGATCTGGCCCAACGGGTTGACCGCCGTGCGCTGCACCCGGGCGAGCGGCGCATTGAGCGGCAACTGCAACAGCATCGCCGTTTCGATATCGGCCGTCGAAATCGTCAACGACTGGCGTATGT
>CAXBEC010000303.1:0-4541 GCA_963974145.1 uncultured Alphaproteobacteria bacterium
CCCGACCGGCGCATCCAGCCAGTCGAAGGCCTGCTCCATGACCACGGCGGAAATTTCCGATCCGATACCGGCAAACGGCCAGCCTTCCTCAACCGAAACAATGCGGTTGGTTTTCTGCACCGATTGCAGGATGGTTTCCGTATCGAGCGGCCTGATCGTGCGAAGGTCGATCACTTCAGCGCTGATCCCTTCCTCGGCAAGAACCTCGGCCGCCTTAAGCGCCTTGCCGACCATCAGCGAATGCGCCGTGATCGTCACATCCTCGCCCTGGCGCAGGATTTTCGCCTTGCCGATCGGCACGATGAAATCCGGATCGTCGGGCACATCGAAGCTTTCGCCATACAGCAATTCGTTTTCCAGGAAGATGACCGGGTTCGGGTCGCGGATCGCCGCCTTGAGGAGCCCCTTCGAATCCGCCCCGGAATAGGGCGAAACCACCTTCAGTCCCGGGCAATGCGCATACCAGCTGGCGTAGCACTGCGAGTGCTGCGCGCCGACGCGCGAGGCCACACCGTTCGGCCCCCGGAACACAATCGGGCACCCCATCTGCCCGCCGGACATATACAGCGTCTTTGCGGCGGAATTGATAATATGATCAATGGCCTGCATGGCGAAGTTGAAGGTCATGAACTCGACAATCGGCTTCAGCCCCATATAGGCCGCGCCCACGCCGATACCGGCAAAGCCGTGCTCCGTAATCGGCGTGTCGATCACCCGCCGGTCACCGAATTCTTCCAGCATGCCCTGGCTGACCTTGTAGGCCCCTTCGTATTGCGCGACTTCCTCGCCCATCAGGAATACGGTGGGATCGCGGCGCATTTCCTCCGCCATCGCATCCCGCAAGGCTTCGCGCAGCGACTGGTTGACGGTCGAGCCGGTATATTCACTCTCCGCCGGTATGGCGGCAGCGGCCGGCTGCTCCGTCTTCGGTGACGCGGGAACGCTCGGCTCGGCTTTATCCTCTGCTTCGGCATCGGGCTCTGGTTCGGCTTTCGGCCCGGCATTGCCGAGCCCTTCCATCGCCGATGCATCCTCGCCATCCTGCAGCAGCACCGCGATGGGTGAATTGACCCCAACGCCTTCGGTGCCTTCGGCGACGAGGTGCTTGCCCATTACCCCCTCATCCACGGCTTCCACTTCCATGGTCGCCTTGTCAGTTTCTATTTCCGCAATGATATCGCCCGAACTGACGGCGTCGCCTTCGGCCTTGAGCCATTTGGCAAGCGTTCCCTCGGTCATCGTCGGCGACAGTGCCGGCATCAGTATTTGCGTAGCCATGTGATCTCTCTTTCGCGGGCAATCAGGCGTCAATAAGAACGTCGGTCCAGAGCTCCGAAGGGTCCGGTTCGGGGCTGTTCTGCGCAAATTCGGCTGCGTCAGATACGACATCCTTGATTTCGCGGTCCATATCCTTCAGGTCGTCCTCTTCCGCATGCCCGCCGGACAACAGAACCTCACGAACCATGTCGATGGGATCGCGTTCGCTGCGAATCTTCTGAACTTCCTCGCGCTTGCGGTATTTCGCCGGATCGGACATCGAATGCCCCCGATAACGATAGGTCAGCATTTCCAGGACATAAGGCCCCTTGCCCGCCCGGGCATGCGCCACCGCCTTCTCCGCCGCTTCCTTGACCGCGACGACATCCATTCCGTCGACCTGCAATCCCGGCACGCCGTAAGCCTGACCGCGCTTGTAAAGGTCGGCACCGGCGGACGCCCGTTCCTGGCTGGTCCCCATCGCGTATTTGTTGTTTTCGATCACGTAGACGACCGGCAGCTTCCACAGGGCCGCTATGTTCATCGACTCATAGACCTGCCCCTGGTTGACCGCCCCATCGCCAAGATAGGTCAGGCTGACATTCTTTGTGTCGTTATATTTGTGCGCGAAGGCGATGCCGGTGCCTAGCGGCACCTGAGCAGCCACGATCCCGTGCCCGCCGTAAAAATTCTTCTCCTTGGAGAACATGTGCATCGAACCGCCCTTGCCGTGCGAATATCCGCCGCTGCGGCCGGTCAGTTCGGCCATCACGCCGCGCGGATCCATCCCGCAGGCCAGCATGTGTCCGTGATCGCGATAGCTGGTGATGACCGCATCGTCGCCGGTGATCGCCGCCTGCATGCCCACAACCACGGCTTCCTGGCCGATATACAGATGACAGAACCCGCCAATCAGCCCCATGCCGTATAACTGGCCTGCCTTTTCCTCGAAACGCCGGATCATCAGCATTTCGCGGTAATAATGCAGCAATTCGTCGCCGGTTGCCTTTGCGGGTTCAGAATTTTTCCGGGACTTCGTTCGCGTCACGTTTCTGGCCATAGCTGAGCGTTCTCCCAACCTCAAAGGACTTTTTTCACCATATTCGAAGGTATCTCGTAGCCTGCCCCGGACGGTTTGGCAAGTACACTATAAATTATTGATTTTATTTAATAAAACGTTAATTAACTTAATTTAAGTTAATCGCGTTGATTCGAGGCACTTCCGGATCGGAAGAAGGCCTATCTCAGTAGTGATTCACCTGTCTTTGGTAACAGGATTATGAAGTCCCCGGGCCGTACGTAATCGAGCAACAGGCGCGCCCGTTCTTCCAGAAGGTCCAGATCAAGATTATCCAGACGCAGCAGATTGACCCGGCGTTCCAGGGCCAGCCGCGTCTCGCGAAGCTCCTGATATGTCAATTCAGCGCGGTCGAGTTCCATCGACATGGAAAAATACGCCAGCAGGCCGCGATCCCCCTGTACGGTACCATAGGCAAAATAGGCAAAAACCAGCGCGCAGAGAGTCGTCCCTGCAAGTTTAACTGCCTGCCGTTTGATTCGATCGAGCACTACCATCGGGGGGAGAGAATCACATGCGTGATTCCGACGTCAATGGGTAAATAATTCCGATAGTTAAGGGCAATTCCTGCCATACATGTTGCGGTAGTTCGTATAATTCATGCCACATTTTGTTGTCGAGTCGCGGCGACAGGCGGCACGGTCCGGGCGGTTGCCCGGCGGCGACCGATTCAAGCCGGCGCTGATGCACTTTCCAGCATGCAGTTTTTGCCGCCGGTGCGGCGTGGCGCCATGGCGGCAATTCTGCATCGGCGATTCGATAAATTCCGTGTCGGTCCGGTTTTGCAACGCCCGGGAAAATGAACTAAATCAAGAGACCGAACATAACACAATGGGAACCGGACGATGGCGGATTACGAATATTTAAAAGTCGAACGCGATGGCAAGCTGACCATCATCACCATCAACCGGCCGGAAGTGTACAACGCACTTCATCCGCTGGCGCATTGGGAATTCGATACGGTCTTCAATGAGTTTGCCGCCGACCCGGACCAGTGGATCGCCATCCTCACCGGCGCCGGTGAGAAGGCCTTTTCCGCCGGCAATGACCTGAAATTCCAGGCAGAGCACGGATATGGCATGAAACGGCCGGAATCCGGTTTTGCCGGCATCACGCACCGCTTCGATCTCGACAAGCCCGTCATTGCCGCCGTCAACGGCTTCGCGATGGGCGGCGGGTTTGAAACCGCGCTTGCCTGCGACCTGATCATTGCCGCCGAAAACGCGGTCTTTGCCCTGCCCGAACCCCGGGTCGGTCTTGCCGCGCTGGGCGGCGGGCTACACCGTCTGCCACGCATGATCCCGCGCAAGCTGGCCATGGGCATGATCCTGACCGGGAAACGGGTTTCCGCAGAAGAGGGCCAGAATCTCGGCTTCGTCAACGAGGTTGTACCGCAGGGCGAGGCGCTGTCCGGCGCGAAGCGCTGGGCCGGACAAATCCTGGAATGCTCACCGCTATCGATCCGCGCGTCCAAGCAGGCGGTTTATCGTGGTCTCGACGCCCCGAACCTGGAAGAAGCAATCCGCACCGTCTGGCCCGCCGTTCAAACGATGCGCGATAGCGAGGATTTCGTGGAAGGTCCGAAAGCCTTTTCCGAGAAACGTCCGCCGAACTGGAAGGGACGGTAAGGAAAGAGGAAAGGCGTATTACAAAAAGATCGGATTTCGTATGGCGACGCGAAAAGAGCTTCTTCAACATCTGTGGGACCAGGAAATCAACGCATATTTGCGCGATGACGTATTGGGCAACATTGTCCAGGACGCGGAACGCAACCCTGAGGGCGCATTAAGCGATGGCGGTTTAGCCATCAAGCGCCTGATGGATGCCGGCGCATCAAGACGCGATTTATCGTTGGCGTTCCGGAGCATCGCATATGAAACCGTCTTTTCGACCCTGTACGCCCTTACCGACCCGGGCGCAGACAATGATGACGTCCTGATGCTGCATGAAGAACTCCTGTCGGCGGACCCAAGCGGCATGGAAGGGCGGCCAGGTTCTGGCGACATTGCCTGACGTCAGGCTTCGAAACAGGCTGCGACAGGATCAATCCTTGCCGAACGCTCCCTTGCGGAAGGCCGCGAGCGCCATCAGCTTGCGGTCGCGCCAGTTGCGGCGCTCGGCCAATCCTTCTTTCGGCAATACGGCGCGGCGTTCCTTGTCGACAGCATCCATCAGCTGTTCGCTCCAGGGCTGCGGGTCGGTACGG
>CAXBEC010000304.1:0-4533 GCA_963974145.1 uncultured Alphaproteobacteria bacterium
AAGACGGAGCGCAACGGCAAGCTGGCCGCGATGGTGGCGCCGGTCGCGAACTGGGCGGTGGATGAACGTAACGGGCTGACCCGCCCGATCATGGAATCGGTAGCCGGCGTGCATCGCCAGGCCGCCCTGCCGAAATTTACCGGCAAGCCTTTCGTTCAGGCGTCCAGCGCCAACCCGCCCGAAGTCAACCGGGATGCGCCCGCCACCGGCCGCAAGGCGGTGCTGTATGCGACCTGTTACGGCAATTACAACAATCCGGAAATCGGTCACGCAACCCGCGCGGTCCTGGCGAAGAATGGCGTCGAAACCGAAGTGGTTCACCCGGCCTGTTGCGGCATGCCGCAGCTGGAGCAGGGTGATATCGCCGCCGTCGCCAAAAGCGCGCGCAAGGTCGCAGCCGAACTGGGCCCGTGGATCGACAAGGGCTATGACATCATTGCGATGATGCCGTCCTGCGCGCTGATGCTGAAATTCGAGTGGCCGCTGATCCTGCCCGATGATCCGGCTATCGCGAAGCTGAGCCAGGCAACGCGCGATATCGCGCAATATGTTGTCGAAATCGCCAAGGGGGAAGGATTGGCCGACGGCCTGACAACCCTTGATGGCGGCGTGACCGTTCATCTGGCCTGCCATGCGCGGGCCCAGAACATGGGCGCGAAAGCGGCTGAAATGCTGCGGCTGCTGCCGGATACCCCCGTCGATGTCATCGAACGGTGTTCCGGGCATGGCGGGTCCTGGGGCGTGATGAAGGACAATTTCGAAGTGGCCCTCAAGGTCGGGCGTCCGGCGGCACGACAGGCGCTGAAAAACACCAAAAAACATGTCGTTTCCGAATGCCCGCTCGCCGGCATGCACCTCGCCCAGGGCATGGACCGGCTTGCCGATGCGGATGCGACCCCTCCCGAAACGGCATCACACCCGATCATCCTGTTCGCCCGCGCGTACGGCGTCTCACTTTGACGGGCAAGGAAGACAAGACCATGCAGAAAATCGAGATCACCCGCGATGACATCATGCCCATGGCGGCGTTCGCCAAAATCCGGGCGGCGAAGCGCAAGGAACTGGTGTCGCACAAACGCGACCGGCGCATCGAAATCGGCCCGGTGGCAACCTGTTATTTCGAGTCCTTCGACACGATGTGGTGGCAGATTCACGAGATGCTTTTCATCGAAAAGGGCGGCGAGGAACAGATTGCCGATGAAATCGCCGCCTATAACCCGCTCATCCCGAAGGGGCAGGAGCTGGTCTGCACGATCATGTTCGAAATCAACGAAGAATCGCGCCGAAAGACATTCCTGAGCAAGCTGGGCGGCATCGAGGAAAAAGTCTTCATCCGGGTCGCCGGTACGCGCATCCGCGGCGTCGCCGAAGCGGATATTGACCGGACCACGGCGGACGGCAAGGCCTCATCCGTGCAGTTCATCCATTTTCCGTTCACGGCGGAACAGATTGCCGCGTTCCGCACCGCCGGCGAGGAAATCATGATCGGCTTTGATCATGAAGCCTATGGTCATATGGCGATCATGCCCGAAGCCATGCGCGCCGCCCTTGCGCAGGATTTTGCGGATAACGGCTGAGAAAAACCGTTACTCGATAATTTCCTTTTCCTTCAGGCCCCAGAGACCCTTGCGCCGTATCCAGCCGGAATAGGAACTGGCTGTAACGCCGCACCATTCCGGCTGACAGGTTTCCACTTCGGCAACCATGCCCGGCGCCAGCCGGGCAACCGCCGGCGCGGTATCTTCGGGGCTGCGCCGCAGGGTCATGATTTCGCCGGTGACGATGACGGTGCGTTTCCCCGACAGCATCGCCCGATGGACCCAGCCTTCGGCGCCTTCCGAATCCTTTATTTTCCGCCAGCTTTCGAAATCCGCCGTGATCCGGACCGGAAGGTGCTTGTGCACGAAAACCCATTTCACCTGGTAACGGACACCGGGTCCCGCCCGAACATTGACCTCATCCGCCCGCAGCGACGCGAACCGTTCACCGGAATTCCCCTCACCCTTGCTGTCGTTCGACTGCGCCGCGGCGGGAAACCCGGCAAAGAGGATCAGGGCGCAAACCAGTAGCGCGCGAAAAATGGGCCGTGATGATACTGAAGTCATGGTTTCCAATATCGTGTGGCAAATTTGCGGTCAAGGCGCGACATCGCCCGGCACTGGCGATATTATCGTGCCGAATGATTGACAAGGACCGAGCATGACATCGATCAGACCGCGCGTCGTGGTGACGCGCCGACTTCCCGACGCCATCGAAACGCGCATGATGGAGCTGTTCGACGCACAACTGAACCTTGACGACAAGGCGATGTCCCAGGCGGAGCTGGCGGAAGCCGTAAGGGATGCGGATGTGCTGGTGCCGACGGTGACGGACAGAATCGATGCCGAAATCATCGCCGCCGCCGGCAAGCGGCTCAAGCTGATCGCGTCCTTCGGCACCGGTGTCGATCACATCGACATGGATGCAGCGAAGGCCAAGTCGATCATGGTCACGAACACTCCCGGCGTACTGACCGAGGATACCGCCGACATGACCATGGCGCTGATTCTCGCCGTCCCGCGGCGCCTGGCAGAAGGCGAACGCCTGATCCGGTCCGGCAGCTGGACCGGCTGGAGCCCGACGACGATGCTGGGCCACCGGATCTGGGGGAAACGGCTGGGTATCGTCGGCATCGGCCAGGCCGTGGCCCGCCGCGCCCGGGGATTCGGCCTTTCGATCCATTATCACAACCGGCGCCGCGTGCATGAGGAAATCGAAAGCGAGCTGGAGGCGACCTATTGGGACAGCCTGGACCAGATGCTGGCCCGAATGGATATCGTATCGATCAATTGCCCCTACACACCGGCAACGTTTCACCTGCTGAACAGCCGGCGTCTCGAACTGATGAAACACGATGCCTATCTCGTCAATACCAGCCGGGGCGAGGTCGTCGACGAAAATGCCCTGACCCAGCTGCTGGGCAGCGGCGCCATCGCCGGCGCCGGGCTCGACGTATTCGAGAACGAACCGGCCGTTAATCCCAAACTTCTGGCGCTCGACAATGTCGTGCTGTTGCCGCATATGGGGTCTGCGACGATTGAAGGCCGTATCGCCATGGGCGAGAAGGTCATCATCAACATCAGGACCATGGCGGATGGCCATAATCCGCCGGATCGCGTTCTTGGCACGGAATTCTGATTCCGGGCACCGCCCCGCTCATGCCGGATAATTCCCAGCGGCTTTGGCCCCGGCTGCGCGGTCACATTGCCGAAACGGTAAAGCTGGCGGCGCCCGTCGTCGTCACGCGGGCAGGCGCCATGGTCATGGCGGCTGTCGATATCGCGATGCTGGGCCGGACCCATGTCGATCAGGTGGCGTTCTACGGAATCAGCGTTGCCCCCTTTGTCGTGATCATTGTCGCCGGGATCGGCCTGCTGTTCGGCACGGTCGTGGCCACCAGCCACGCCATCGGCCGCGATGCACCGGCTGAATGCGGCGCAATCTGGCGGCGATCCCTGCCCTATGCGTTCGGGCTGGGTCTCGCCGGGATGGCCCTGTGCCACGCCGGCGGCTGGTTCTTTGAACTGACGGGCCAGCCGCCCGCCATTTCGGAGGGTGGCGGACGGGTTATCGCCATCCTGGGCCTGGGGCTGCCGGGTTTTCTGCTTTACGTCACGACGACCCAGTTTCTCGAAGCGTTGCGGCGGCCCCTGCCGGCAATGGTGATCATGATTATCGCCAACGTTCTTAATGTCTGGTTCAACTGGCTGCTTATTTTCGGCAATGGCGGGTTTCCCGCCCTCGGCGCGGAAGGGGCGGCCTGGTCGTCAACCCTGATTCGCCTGGCAATGCCCGCCATGCTGCTGAGCTATGTCTGGTGGATGCCGGACCGCGCCGTATTTGCCGTGCGCGGGCGGCTTGAAAAGGGATGGTGGCAAAACGGGCGCGACCAGCGGCGATACGGTTACGCCGCGGCCGCCAGCTACACGATAGAGGAATCGGCGTTTGCGGCGCTGGGCTTCCTGGCCGGTATCCTCGGCACGATATCGCTGGCGGCCTATACGGTGCAGAACATGTCGATCGCGTTCGTCTTCATGGCGGCATTGGGGGTGGCATCCGCAACCAGTGTCCGGGTCGGCATCGCCCATGGACGGGGCGACTGGGCCAACCGGTCGATGGCCGCGTGGACAGGGCTGGGCCTGGTTGTTCTGGCCCTGGGCTTTGTCGGGGCCGGGTTTCTGTTGTTTCCGACCGCGATTGCGGCAATATTTTCGAACGATCCCGGCCTGGTCGCGGCCGCCGCGCCGTTGATTGCACTATCCGCCTATCTGCTGATCTGCGATGGCGGACAGGTTGTCATGGCGAATGTGCTGCGGGGCGCCGGGGAAACCTGGGTGCCGCCCGCCATCCATGTGGCTTCCTACGGCATC
The DNA here is from genome assembly GCA_963974145.1 of uncultured Alphaproteobacteria bacterium. Lineage (GTDB taxonomy): Bacteria > Pseudomonadota > Alphaproteobacteria > UBA8366 > MarineAlpha4-Bin1. The sequence goes on from CAXBEC010000304.1 coordinate 4,410, forward strand.
GTCATGCTGCCGCTTGCCTGGATACTGGCCTTTACCCAGGGTTATGGCGTCCGCGGCCTGGTGCTGGCGATTATCGTCGGCAGCATCGTTTCCATCGCCCTGCTATCGGCGCGTTTCATCGTGA
>CAXBEC010000305.1:0-4530 GCA_963974145.1 uncultured Alphaproteobacteria bacterium
CCCGGCACGCCGTTCAGAATGACGTCGATCAGTAGCGCGTCGGACCGATCACGAATCGATTCCGGCAACAGGGACGGGCCGAGCCCCCCCTTAAGGGTCATGCCGTGGCACGATCCGCAGTCATGACGCAGCCGGTAGGTGATTTCATGCTGTCGATCACCGTCAGGCGCAGCCTGTGCCATGGTACTGAACAGAACAACGCCCAATGCTCCGGCAAGCCACCCGTCAGCCACGGTGCACCTCCTCCCGGTCGAGCGCAGCAATCTCTGTTGGTTGCCATTCTGCCAGGATATCGACGACACCGCCGATGATGGTCATCATCGGGGCGTCCAGCCCCACCGCGGTGACAGCGGCATGCAGGCCGGCCACGGTAGCCCGACATGATCTCTGCTTTGCTGTCGTGCCATTAGAGATAGCGGCTGCCGGTGTCCCGGGCGGCATGCCGGCGGCGATAAGCTTGCGGCAGATTTCGTCCAGGCTGGACAAGCCCATATAGACTACCAGCGTGGTGTCAGGGTCGGCGAGGCCCGCCCAGTCGAGGTCGAGGTTCTCGTCAGCCCGGCGATGGCCCGTGACGAATCGCACGCCCGTAGCGACGCCGCGATGCGTCAGCGGCACGCCAATCGATGCCGCGCAGGCTGAAGCGGCTGTGACGCCGGGTACCGCTTCGAAGGATACGCCGTGGCGCAGCAGATAGGCCGCTTCCTCGCTCCCCCGGCCAAAGACGAAAGGGTCTCCGCCCTTCAGCCTGACGATGGTGCGGCCGGATCGCGCAAGGCGCAAGAGCGTTGCGTTGATGTCATCCTGGACTATGTGATGCGCACGTGCGGCCTTGCCGACAAAGATGCGGCTCGTGCCGGCGGGAATGCAATCGAGTATTTCGGGGGAAACGAGGCGGTCATACACGACGACGTCGGCTTCCTGGAGCAGCCGGTGTGCCTTCATGGTCAGAAGCTCCGGGTCGCCGGGACCGGAACCGACCAGATAAATCGGGGATGACGGCCGTCCGTGCATGCTGGCCTCCGCTGTTCGTGTTTATCGGCTGGCGCGTCAGGGCGGGACGTTGGAACCGTCCCGCCCTGGCCTGGGTCAGTAGACGTCTTTTCTTGTGTTGAAGATGTTGAACTTGCCCGTTGGCGTCACGAGGCGCTTATCCTTGATGACAGCCTTCAGTTTTCGGGTCTTGTCGTCAATCACGACGATTGCCGATTCCTGTTCCTTTCCGTTCCAGACGGAGAACCAGATTTCGGTGCCGTCCTTGTTGTATTCACCCTGAACGATCCGGCGGACGCCTTCGGTTATACCCGACCATTCGCCGATCGGAATAACGTCGAAACCCTTATCCAGACTGTCGATGTTGAATACTGCGACGGACGAAGCAATCTCCGCTTCCGGGTTCAGGGGCGTGTCTACCCACAGGTTTTTGGATTTTGGATGCGTCTTGATAAACAGCGATCCGCCGCCCTGACCTTCAAGACTTTGCACCATTTTCCACGCATGTTCCGGATGGCCCTTGGGGTCGGTACCGATCAGGGCGATGGTTTCGTCGCCCAGGTGACTCGTCGCCCAGACCGGGCAGGAAATTCGCGCCCCGCCCCGGATGGGGGGTGACGCCGGTCTTGATAAGCTTGACCAGTACATCGTCTTTTGTATCGACGACCGCGACCGTATTGCGGGCATTTGCGGCGACGAGGAAGTAGCGACCGCTTGAATCGAAACCGCCATCATGAAGGAAGCGTTCGGCGCCGATCGTCGTGATCTTCATGTTGGCGAGATCGGAATAGTCGACCATCAGTACCTGCCCGGTTTCTTTCACATTTACAACGAATTCCGGGTGATAGTGTGATGCGACAATTGCGGCGACCCGCGGTTCGGGGTGATATTCCTGTGTATCGACGGTCATGCCGCGGGTCGAAACGATTTTAACCGGCTCCAGAGTCGGGCCGTCCATTACGACGAATTGAGGCGGCCAGTAAGCACCGGCAATCGCGATTTTGTCTTCCCAGCCTTTCATTTTCGATGTTTCCACAGAGCGGGCTTCGAGGCCGATCTTGACCTCTGCGACAGGCTGTGGCGGGTCCATGTATAGATCGACCATGACGATTTTGGCGTCCCGTCCGATTGTGTAGAGGTACCGGCCGGAAGCCGATGGACGCGAGATGTGGACGGCGTAGCCTGTCTTGATAACCTGGGTGATCTTCTTTGTGGCGCCGTCGATCAGCGCAATTTCACCCGTGTCGCGCAGCGTGACGGCAAACAGATTATCGATATCCAGATTGTTCAGCTTCTTGGTCGGGCGATCCGCAACAGGGACAAGAAGCTTCCAGCTTGCCTGCACGGCCGCCATGCCGAATTCCGGCGGGACGGGTGGTTCGAGAAGAAGATAGTTCGCCATGAGGTCGATTTCGGCCTCGGTCAGCCCGCCGCCTTCGCCCCAGTTGGGCATCCCAGCCGGTGACCCGTAAGTGATGAACGCTTTGAGATGGTCAAAGCCGAGTTCCTTGGTGACCTTGGTTGTCAGCGGCTTTCCGGTCGCGCCATTGCGCAATACACCATGACACCCGGCGCAACGCTGGAAATATATCTGTTTGGCATGATCGAACTGTTCGGCTGACAATACGGGCCCGCCGGGCTTTACGCCGGGTTGGTCGATTGGTGCGTCCTTCAGAACGTCAAGGCTCGGTTGATACCGTTCCCCTGGTGTCGTGTCATGCTTCTTGAGGTCTTCGGGTTTGGGCGCATCCGCTGCCCATGCCGAACCTATCGCCAGCGCGGCTGTAATGACGACGGCGGGAAGTATCCGGTTAACTGCGTTGGCCATATCTGAAATCTCCCTCGTTAACTGACACGTGGCACGGTAGGCGCGGGCGGTGCGGCCATCCTTGACTTTCGTCAAGGGGGAGAAGGCTTGCGGTATTTGGTCACTTGAGTTTGGTCAAGGACAAGCAAGCGTGCCGGGGCGAACATGCCTTCAAGCAGAACTGTATATTCGGAAAACGGATCCGCCTTTTGAAGCATCAGCAACAGGGCATGTTTGTAAGGTTGGCCGCGATAATGTTGGCGATATCAATGGTCGCGGCTGCCGGGCTGGCTGAAGCACAGGGGGTTTCCGAACCGGTGCTGCGTGCGCTGTTCCCCGTTGCAACGCATTTCGACCCGTCCGATGGTACGCCGCCGGCAGTGCCGGCCTATGACGACGGGCGCCTACTGGGCTTCGTCCTGTCGACCCGGCAGGTCATTGGCTCGGTCGGGTTTTCCGGAAAGCCGTTCGATATCATTATCGGCCTCGATGTGACGGGGCGGATTACGGGTGTGCGGATCGCGGAACATCATGAACCGATTCTGGAAATCGGCGTGGGTGACTCCGACCTGGCCGCGTTTTTCGCCCGATACAGCGGACGTGACATTCGCGAACCGATTGAGGTGCTGCGCAATACAAATGGTGCCGCCGATGCCGTCGATAGTGTTTCGGGGGCGACTATTTCGTCAGTTGTGTTCAACGACGCCATCCTGCGGGCCAGCCGTATCGTTGCTCGCAGCCGGGGAATTATTGAAGCCGTCGGGACCGCCGCGACGGTCGATCTGGACGGATTCGCGACAGTGGATTGGCCCATGCTGGTGGAAGAGGGGTCGGTGCAGCACCGGACGGTGACGGTCGGCGACGCGGTTGCTGCAATGCAGTCACGCGGTGCAGCGTTGTTTTCCGCTGGGATTGCCCCGGACGACGCAGGCGCGCCGTATTACGATTTGTACTGGGGCCTGGCTTCGGCCGCCCGGATCGGCCGGAATTTACTTGGTGACCAGCTATTTCACCGTATCGCCGCCGAGCGCAATGCCGGCGACCAGATGATATTCGTCGCGGCGAACGGGCTCTATTCGTTCAAGGGCCACGGCTATCGGCGCAGTGGCTGGTTCGACCGTATCCAGCTGCTGCAGGGCGCGCGGACGCATCGGTTTCGGAAAGAAGACCATATTCGTATCGACTCAATCGAAGCGGCCGGCGCGCCTGCGTTTCGCGAGATGGCAGTTTTCGTTGTACCGGCCGACTGGCAGTTCGATCCGGGTTCGCCCTGGCGGCTGGAATTGCTGGTCACCGGGGAGGCTCCCGACGGGACGGCCGCCGTCGTGACCTTTTCGCATGCTTATGAACTGCCGCAACGTTACCGTATCGCGGCCCCGACGGTATCGCCCGCGGTGCCGGACCCGCCGTTATGGCAACAGATCTGGCTGGCGCGGGTGGTTGAGGTCGCCGTGGTCGTCGCCCTCTGCGCCACCCTTATCGCCATCGTTTTCTTTCAGGACTGGCTGGTCCGTCGCCGGCGACTGTTTTTCTGGGGCCGCATCTGCTTTCTGGCATTCACGCTGGTCTGGCTGGGGTGGTACGCCGGCGCGCAGCTTTCGGTGCTCAACGTTCTGACATTTTCCGAAGCGGTACTGACCGTGTTTCGGTGGGATTTTTTCCTGCTCGATCCGCTGATCTTCGTGCTGTGGAGTTTTGTCGCGATGGGAATGCTATTCTGGGGAAGGGGC
>CAXBEC010000306.1:0-4497 GCA_963974145.1 uncultured Alphaproteobacteria bacterium
AATCCTCTGCCTAACCACTCGGCCACCCCACCGGATTACGGCGCGTGATATAGGCCGGGGGGGACGGGGGGTCAAGTCGCAGGCTGACGTTCCGGTTCGGCGGTGGCGGATAACGTCCCCGATGCATTGTCAATCGCGCTGCCTGACGATATAACGGCACCGGTCTGGATAGGTTTCGCGTTCCAGCTTCCCCGCCGCCGCCGACCGCCTGATAACGGTATGTTAACCTTCCAATGGCTTGATAAGGCGGGCGACTGCCATAGGCTGTCGGAAGGATGGGGGAGCATCGGGACACGCGGTATCCGGATGCCTGGGCCGGCTGATGGCCCGATTGCAGTTCAGAGGTACCAGGATGGATTTCACGTTTGCCCGCCACAACATGGTCGAATGCCAGTTGCGGCCCAGCAAGGTAACGGACAACGCGGTTCTGGCGGCGATGGGTTCGCTGCCGCGCGAACGGTTTCTGCCGGAAATGATGCAGTCGGTCGCCTATACGGACGAGGACCTTTGCATCGCGCCGGGCCGGTACCTGATGGAGCCGATCGTGGCCGCCCGGCTGATCCAGGCGGCGGTGCCCGCCAAGAGCGATTCGGCGCTCGTTGTTGGTGGCGGCGCCGGCTACGAGGCCGCCGTACTGGCCAGTATGGTGGAAACGGTATTTGTGGTGGAAAGTGACCCGGCGCTGTCCGCCGCCGCGACCAAACTGTTGGCGGACCTGGCGCTGGACAATATTGTCGTGGTTGACGGTGCCCTTGCGGACGGGCTTGGCGGTCAGGGTCCCTACAACATTATCCTGATCAATGGCAGTGTCCAGTACCTGCCGGAAAGCCTGAAGGCGCAACTCGCCGAGAACGGGCGTCTGGTCTGTGTTCTGGATGACGGAGACGGCATCGGTCGGGCGACGATTCTGCAGCGGACCGCGAGCGGTATTTCGCACCGGACCGTTTTCGACGCCTCGGTACCTGTCCTGGACGCGTTCCGAAAAGCCTCTGGTTTTGTGTTTTAGCGCTGTAAAATGTCAATATTTTGTGGTTTATCTTAATAATATTCTATTTTATTCGTGCGAATCGAATAATTTCGGGGTTGAGTCTTGAGGCAACAACATGACCGGCAATAATCCTCGATGCTGGCGAATAAGGGACTGACAATGCAACGGTTGGCCAAGATTACGGGTGTGTCGGCAATACTTGCTGTCGCGACGCTGTTTCCGGCGCAGGCGCAAAGCCTGAAGGAAGCCCTGGCACTGGCCTATCAGAACAATCCGACGATCGAAGCCGGACGCGCGGCATTGCGGGCGACGGATGAAGGCGTGCCGCAGGCCTTGTCCGGCTGGCGCCCGGATGTGCGGATCAATGCCGAGGCAAGCCGTCTGCACCAGAGCAGTAACCGGACTGCGGCAGTGAGCGATAATGATCGCAATACATTTCGCGGCAGTCTGACGGTCACGCAGAATGTCTATGCCGGCGGCCAGACAGAAGCCGAGATACGGCAGGCGAAGCACCTGGTCAGCGCGCAGCGGGCGCGGTTGTTCGCGACGGAGCAGGAAGTCCTGCTCGACGGCGTAACCGCCTATATGAACGTGTTTCGCGAAGAAGCTGTCCTGAAGCTCAATATCGGCAACGAGCAGGTCCTCGCGCGCCAGCTGGAGGCGACACAGGACCGTTTTGATGTGGGTGAGGTGACGCGGACCGACGTGGCGCAGGCGGAAGCGGCGCTGGCCCGGGCAAAGGCTGTTCGTGTCAAGGCGGAAGGTGACCTCGAAGTGAGCCGTGCCTTCTACCGGCAGATTGTCGGCGTGGTACCCGTTGCGGTGCCGATGCCGGAATTCGCCCCCGGGACGCCCGTATCGGCGGAAGAAGCCGCGGCACTGGCCGCGGAGAAGAATCCGGAAGTGATCAGCGTCCTGTTCGCAGAGCGCGCCGCGCGGGAGTTCGTCGAACAGGCCAAAGGTGAATTACTGCCGTCGGTTGATATCGTTGGCGACGCCGCACAGAGCCGAAATGCCGGTGCGAGCGGTCAGACCATCGACAACCTTACCCTCACCGCGGAACTGACCGTGCCGCTTTATCAGCAGGGTGAAGTGTCCAGCCGCATTCGCGAGGCCATTCAACTTGCCGGCCAGCGCCGGCTCGAGATTGAGGAAGCGCGCCGTTCGGTAATCGAGGAAGCGGCAAGCGCCTTTGAACTGTTCGCCTCGGCGCGCGCCAGTATCCTGTCGCGCGAGGCGGAATCGCGCGCGGCACGGATTGCGCAGGAGGGCGTGACCCAGGAAGCGGCTGTTGGATCCCGCACAGTGCTGGACGTGCTGAATGCGGAACAGGCACTGCTCGACGCGCAGGTCAATCTCGTCCGGGATCAGCGTGACGCGATCGTGGCGAGTTACGCGCTGCTGGCTGCCGTTGGTGGCCTAACCGCGGAAAACCTGGTGCTGCCGGTCGATTTATATGACCAGAAGAAGTATTACCTGCAGGTTCGGGACAAGCTATGGGGCTACGATTGATCGTCCAGCGACGACGTTCCGAAAGGGCTTGGGGCCACACCTGTTCCATGCCCTCGGGCCATGGCCCGAAATGGATCTGCTTGTTTGACGTTCGGTACGGGAAGGGCAAGTAATGACCGATGAATCTGGCCAGGAACCCTCAATGGAGGAAATTCTCGCCTCCATCCGGAAGATAATTTCGGAGGATGGCGAGGAAGGTGACGAAGAAGAGGTTGTTGCGGAGGCGGAACCGGAACCCGAGCCTGAGCCGGAACCCGAGCCGGAACCTGAACCCGAGCCGGAACCCGAGCCGGAACCCGAGCCGGAACCCGAGCCGGAACCAGAACCTGAGCCCGAGCCGGAAGACGACGACGAACTGGAACTTCTGGACGAAGTCGAGCCGGAACCGGAACCGGAGCCCGCGCCCGCGCTGCCGGAACCGGTTGATGAAATAACGCTCGAAGACGAAATCCTCGAAGACGACGATATGCTCGTCTCGGCGGCGACCACTGCGGCTGGCGCCGGCGCATTTGCCGCGCTTGCGGGTGCCACCAATCCGAACATGCAACTGGGTAACGTGGATCGGACCCTGGAAGCGCTTGTGAAGGAAGTAATGCGGCCTTTGCTGCGGGACTGGCTTGAAGCGAACCTGCCGGTTGTCGTAGAACGCCTCGTCAAGCGGGAAGTTGAGAAGATGTCCGCCAAATCGCGAGAGTAACGGCGTCTTTTTCGCTTCCATATTGACGTTCATTTGACCCTTACAAAAAGGATCGTTCAGCGATGCTGGACAAGACCTATCTGCCGCAGGCGGTAGAGGAAAAACATTACAGGCGCTGGGAAGATTCCGGCGCGTTCGCGGCTGGCCGGAATCCCGAGGGCAAGCCCTATACCATCGTGATTCCGCCGCCGAATGTGACGGGCAGCCTGCATATCGGGCATGCGCTGAACAATACGCTGCAGGATATTCTGATCCGTTATCACCGCATGCGCGGTCGCGATGCGCTGTGGCAGCCGGGTATGGACCATGCGGGGATCGCCACGCAGATGGTGGTCGAACGCCAGCTTGAAGCGGGCAACAGCTCGCGCAAGGAACTGGGCCGCGACAGGTTCATCGAGAAGGTCTGGGAGTGGAAAGCCGAATCAGGCGGTACGATCCTGGGGCAGCTCAAGCGCCTCGGCGCCTCCTGCGACTGGTCGCGCGAACGCTTCACGATGGATGCGGGGCTGAGCGATGCGGTTCGCAAGATCTTCGTCGAACTGTACCGCGAGGGGCTGATCTACAAGGATCAGCGGCTGGTCAACTGGGACCCCAAGCTGCAGACCGCGATTTCCGACCTGGAAGTGCAGCCGCAGGAAGTCAATGGCAAGCTGTGGTACTTCAGGTATCCGGTGGAAGGTCTTGAAAACACGTATTTAACGGTAGCGACAACCCGCCCGGAAACGATGCTGGGCGATACCGCCGTCGCGGTGCATCCCGATGATGAACGCTATCAGCATCTGATTGGCAGGCACTGCATCCTGCCGCTGGTCGGACGCAAAATCCTCATCGTCGGCGATGAACATGCCGATCCGGAAACCGGCTCGGGTGCGGTGAAGATCACCCCGGCGCATGACTTCAACGATTTCGAGGTCGGCCGCCGGCATGACCTTGAAATGATCAATATTTTCGACATCTCGGCGCATATCAATGACAACGCGCCTGAAAAATACCGCGGCATGGATCGCTTCGTGGCGCGCGAAGCCATTATCGCCGATATGGAGGCAGCCGGCTGTCTCGACGGGGTTGAGGAACAACTCCATACGGTGCCCTACGGCGATCGCGGCGGCGTGCCGGTCGAGCCTTATTTGACGGTACAATGGTATGTCGATGCCGCGACGCTGGCCAAACCGGCGATCGCGGCGGTGGAATCCGGCCAGGTGAATTTCGTTCCCGCAAACTGGGACAAAACCTATTTCGAATGGATGCGCAATATCCAGCCCTGGTGCATTTCGCGCCAGCTGTGGTGGGGACACCGCAT
>CAXBEC010000307.1:0-4432 GCA_963974145.1 uncultured Alphaproteobacteria bacterium
CCGAAATCTGGCCGAAGGTATAGGGGTCGTCGATCATCGCGCGGAAGGAATCGACGGTGTGCACCACAACCTTTTCGGCGCCGACATCGACCACCGCAGCGTCATCAGGCGCATGCAGCCCGATCAGGACTTCCGGCCGCTCGACCGGTTCCAGCATGCTCAACGCCCGGGTCAGCACGGTCGCGCCGACCTTCGCGCCGCAGCCGCCGCAGCGCATGGCGATGGCGGAAATCTCCTTGATGGTGTCCTTGTCCGCGATGCCGGTCGCGATGTTGACCTTCCCGTCGGTCTTCATTTCCGGCAGTTCGTTGTATTTGCGCATGAAGCGCCGGTCGATCCAGTCCTTCCAGCGCCACAGCAGCCTGCCTTCGCGGGCCCAGTTGCCGCGCGAGGCGACGGCGTATTTGTTGCCCGTGCTGATCAGGCCGAGGAAGTCCTTCTGCGGCGTGAAGGGTTTCAGCTTGCGGCTCCGCAGGTGCCGGCGCAGGTTCTCGGTCAGCGGCGGTCCCTGCCGCACGGCAAAGACGCCGGATTTCGGACGCGGATGGTTCAGCACGGCGGCAATGTCGCCGGCGGCGAAGATGTCGGGATGCGAAGTCGATTGCAGGCAGTCATTGACCGCAACGAAGCCGTGCTCATCGACATCCAGCCCGGATTCCTTCAGCCATGGTGCGGCGCCGGCAGAGGTCACCCAGAGGATTTCGTCGAGGTCGAATGTCGACCCGTCATCGCAATGCAGTCTGCCGGGCTCTACCTTCGATACCGGGTGTCCGGTGTGCACGCTCACACCGCGTTCGGCCAGCACCCGGGTGAAGATGCCACTGACCTTTTCATTGTGGGTATGCAGGACCGTGTCCTGATTGGTGAACAGGTGGAATTCCAGGTGGTCCGCCGTGCGGCCCTGTTTTTCCAGCATGGTGGTCAGCCGGTACTGGACCGACAGCAGCAGCTCCACCCCGCCGGCACCGCCGCCAACCACCCCGATCCGCGCCGGTTCGGTCCGTTCGATCAAGCGGTCGCGCATCGCTTCCCAATGGGCGAAGAAACGGGCGATGGGTTTCACCGGTACGGCGTTTTCGGTGGCGCCGGACACCAGATGCGTCGCCGGGGCCGAACCGATATTGAGGCTCAGCAGGTCATAGGGGACGGGCGGGCGGTCGTCGCAGATCACCCGCCTGTTGACCGTGTCGATGCGGGTGACGTCGCTGTGATAGAAGCGCGCATGGGCGAATTGCGACAGCGGCCCCAGGTCGATATGGGCGTCGTCGTACCCGTAATGGCCGGCAATCATCCCCGGCAGCATGCCGGAATAGGGGGTGTGCACGTCGCGGCAGATTACGGTCAGCCGCACGCCCGGCATCGGCTTCATGCCGAACTTGCGCAGCACCGCAACATGGCTGTGCCCGCCGCCGACGAGGACGAGGTCTTTCACGATCGGGGTGCCGGAATCCATCATGCCCAGTTATCCGTGTGTTTCATTCATGGTCCAGTGTGGTCTTCAGCCGCAGCCGCGCGCGGATCACCCGTGACAGGGCATCAACAACGATATTCAGCAATGCCGTGATCAGGATCAGCAGTAAAGCCCGATCGTAGCGGATATCGGCGAAGGCGCTGTCGATGAAAAATCCGAGCGTCGGAATACCGAGAATACCGAGAATGGCGGTTTCCCGTAAAATCACTTCCCAGCGATAGAACAGGAAGGCAAGGAACTGGGGGTAGACGCGCGGCAGCGCCTCCCAGAAATACAGGTTCAGCCCCTTCGGGCTGTCGGCGCGCAGCGGCAGGGTTTCGGTATGGCGCCCGATCAGGTGGCCGATGATGGCGGCGTTGTGCAGCGACAGGGCGACAATCGCCGGCGCCATGGACGGGCCCCAGAGCTGCAGGAAGACATAGGCCAGTATGTATTCCGGGGTGGAGCGCAGCACGACCAGAAACACATGCCCGGTGGTGCGCCCTTTTGGCCCGAAGAATTTCGGCGAAATCAGCGGAAAGAAAACCAGCGTGCCGATTCCGGCCCCGACCAGCGCGATCATGGTCAGCACCAGTGTATTGCCGATCCCGGGCAACGCCTGGGTCGTGAACAACTCGCCGAGCCACTGCCAGAACGCGCCCAGCGCGGCCATGTCGATACTGTCGGCGGTGCGCAGCGGATGCGGGACGATGTCGCTGGTCAGGAAGCGGAGGATGTTATCGAGCGAGAACCCGGTGCTGGACGGCAGCACGAACAGCGCGCCGACCAGGTAGAGCGGCAGCAGCCTGCGATGCATCCAGCGGCGCAGGGTCGCGATGATGATGTAGAACAGGATCAGCAGGGCGGAGACTTCGGAATAATGCCCCTGCCGGAACGCAGATTCGAGATGATATCCCAGGGTCGGCAGCCCAACGAAGCCCAGCACCGCGCTGGAGCGCAGCCCGCATTCGAGCCGGTACAGCGAGTAGTTCCTGAAATGGGCGAAGGCTTCCGGCAGCCGCGCGAACAGGAAGGTGGAGACACTGCCGGTGCCGGCGGGAATGACCCGCAGCGGCGACTGGTCGGCTTCCTCCAGGATTTCCGAATAGACCTTGGCGATGATCCCGGAATAGGGAATGGCGATGGCCAGCACGCCGGTCAGCGGCGACAGCCCGAAGATCTGCAGGAAGATCAGCGCCCAGAACAGTTCATGGATCGCGCGGATGAACGCGCAGCCGACGCGGACAACACGGTAGTGGAAGGCGAGCGCCAGCAGAAAGCCGAAGACATTTGCCACCGCCACCCCGACCAGCGCGAAGGCGAGGGTCATCAGGATGGCTTCGAAAAGCTGTTCGGTTGCGGTGAAATCCGGCGTGACCGCGCCCAGCGCCATGCGGCCGAATTCGGTCCACGGGTCGGAGGTGCTGATTTCGATATCCGCGACGAACAGCAGCACGACGGCGAGGGCGAGGAAGCCCAGGCTGGTCCGCACCATCGGCGAGGCGCCGCCCCGTTCCAAGGCGCCGTCAGACGCGGTAGAGGTCATCGAGGTCGGCCGGGGTCATGCCCGCCGTTGGCTGGTCCATCACGATCCGGCCGCCGCGCAGCCCGATGACGCGGTCGGTGTAGTCGATCGCCAGCGCGGTGTCGTGCATGGCGATAATGACGGTCGGGCAGGAATCATTGATCGCCTGCAGCACGCTGCGGGACTGGTGCTCGTCTACGGCGGAAACCGGTTCGTCGCCGATCAGCACCTTGCTGCCCTGGTGCAGGGCGCGGGCCACGGCGGTGCGCTGTTGCTGCCCGCCGGAAAGCTGGCCCACCGGCGCGAAGAGTTTTTCGCCGATGCCCAGCCGTTCGGCCAGCGCTCGCGCAGGCGCGACTTCCTTCGCCATCGGCCGGATCAGATTGACGAGATTGTACCAGGCCGAATGCCGGTTCAGCCGTCCCATATAGATATTGTGGAAGACGGACAGCACCCGCACGAGGCCCAGTTCCTGCGGCAGCAGGGCGGCCTCGGCGGCGCGCTGTTCGTAGAGCAGTTTCAGCAGGGTCGATTTCCCGGCGCCACTGCGGCCGACCAGCGCGACGCGTTCGCCCTCGGCGATACGCAGCGAAATATCGCTGAGGACGGCGCGCCCGTCGTAACGGGCGCTCGCCTCGCGCAGGTCGAATAGCGCCATGGGCTGGGTCAGTCGATCAGCCCGATGGATTTTCCGGTATCGACGATCGGCTGGTAGTCGTCGTTGGAGGCCGGAACGAAGCTCTTGCGCGGGAAGGATGCCAGCAGGTCCTTGTCATCCATGCCGAGCAGCGCCTGTGTGACCTTCTCCTTGAACCCATCGCCGAATTTCTTGGAGACATCGCCGCGGATCGTCCACTGGTAATCGGGATAGGTCGGGGTTTTCCAGATAATGCGGACCTTCGATGTATCGACCGTGCCTGCCTTCACTTCATTGTCCCAGACCGCGTAATTGGTCGCGCCGACTTCATAGGCGCCGGACTGGACCAGTGCGATGGTGCGGGAATGATCGCCGCTGAACCCGACCCGGCTGAAGACTTTCTCGGGTGCGTCGCCCAGTTCCTTGCGGATGTGGAATTCCGGCATCAACCGGCCCGAGGTCGACCCCTTGGAGCCGAAGGTGAAAGTCTTCCCCTTGATATCCATCGGGAAGTCCTTGCTCTCATCTATGCCGGTGCTGGTATTGGCGATGAAATAGGTGATGAAGAACTGATCTTCATAGCCCTGCGCGATGGCTTCGGAACCGGGAACAAGCTGCCGCGCGCGCACGCCGGAAAGCCCGCCGAACCACGCCAACTGCACCTGATCGTTACGAAACGCCGTCACCGCCGCGTCGTAGGACTTCACGGGGACAAATTTCACATCCACGCCCAGCTTGCCGGACAGGTAGTCCGCGACCTTGTCGAACCGTGTCCGCAGCCGGCTTTCATCCTCGTCCGGGATGGCGGTGAAAAAAAATG
>CAXBEC010000308.1:0-4403 GCA_963974145.1 uncultured Alphaproteobacteria bacterium
AGCCGAACAGTTCCTTGGCGCGTTCAATCGCCAGACGCTCCGCCACATCGACAAACTCGCACCCGCCGTAATACCGACGCCCGGGATAGCCTTCCGCATATTTGTTAGTCAGCACCGAACCCGCCGCCTGCAGCACGGCACGGCTGACGATATTCTCCGATGCGATCAACTCGATCTGGTCCTGCTGACGGCCGCATTCCGCGACCAGGCTCGCATGCAATTCCGGATCCGTATCCTTCAAGGAGGCCGAAAAAAATTCTTTGTTTTCCGTCATTTCGATTACGTTATTCACCTGATTTTTCCATTCACTCGATTGGTACGCACCTATCCCGCGCGCCCCTATGACATTTTGTCTATGCGCCGGCCATGGCGGGGATTGCTATCCCCCTCGAAGGCCGTCTCCAGGAAGACTGCAACACAGTCCCGCGCCACTTCCGGCCCCAGGGTCCGCGCCCCCAGCGCGATGACATTTGCGTCGTTATGCTGGCGCGACAGGCGGGCATCGGTTGTATCATGGCAATGCGCCGCCCGGATGTGCCTGTGGCGGTTTGCCGCGATCGAGATTCCGATACCGGTACCACAAATCAGGATCCCGCGTCCGGCCCGTTGATCCGCCAGCGCCTTGACCAGCGCCTCGGCAAAATCGGGATAATCCACGGAAGCCGGCCCATCCGTTCCCAGGTCGAGTACGGAAAATCCCTGTTCCTGCAGAAAGCCGGTAATTTCGGCCTTCAATGCATAGCCTGCATGATCCGAAGCAATCGCAATGTTCTTTATTGATCCGGTGCCTGAATTCACGTCCAAATGGTCCATTTCCAGAGTTGTCGGACACGACCGGGATCACCCCGTCAGGTCCGGTGATTCTGAGTTACCATATGTCGCATGCGCGCGCCAGTGTTGCTACAACCAGTGGCACGCTCAGAGGGAATTTCCGGGACATTTCCCCTCGAGATTCCAAAATCACGGAAGGTGAACCAACAAATACCATGCCGGCAGCATGCAATATCGACAACTCCGACCACCGTATCTAGATATCATCAAGTAAATTATTCATATATATAGTGTATAAGTAAAAAATTCTAATGCTGTTAACTAAATTGAATTTCTGAAATCAAACGAATATTTAAACTACTGGCTCGAATAATTGACAAGAACGGCCAATTATGCAAACAATAGTCAGTAACTTGGCTTTTATTGATGGGTGGCAGGCAATGAGCGACAAGTCGGAAAACAGCGCGCCGGGCATGGAATTAACGCAAAGTGACGTGCTGCGTATGACGACGGAGGTTGTTTCGGCCTATGTCGGCAACAATACGTTGCCCCCGGCGAAGATCCCCGAGGTCATCAATTCCGTTTTCGGCACCCTGCGGACGCTCGACAGCGGCAATAGCCATGTCAACGGCGACCGGCCGAAGCCCGCCGTGCCAATCCGCAAATCCATCACACCCGACTTCCTGGTCTGCCTGGAAGACGGCAAGAAGCTTAAGATGCTGAAACGCCACCTGCGCACCACCTACAGCATGACGCCGGAGGAATACCGGACGAAATGGGGCCTGGAAGCGGACTACCCCATGGTCGCGCCGAACTATTCCGCGCAGCGTTCCAGCTTTGCCAAGCGCATCGGACTCGGCCGCGGCAGAGGCAGCAACGGATCCATCGCCGGCTGACCCAGCCGCGTACAGGTCAGACAATCACCCCGCCGCGGCGCGATGGTTTCGCCGCTTTTGCCATGACCATTTCAAGTTTGCGCCGCGCAATTTGCCGCAGCGCCTGTTCGCCCCGTTTCGGATCACCCACGATGGATACTTCCGTGCCCGTGCGGGTATCCACGGCGGAAACCTTAACGTAACTGCCGATCGAAATGAATTCGAAGATGATACCGTGGTCGTTCCTGCCGCGCATGGTGTCACACAATCCGCTGCTGTCCCGAAAAGCGAACGGAACCCGCGCCAGAATAGCAGAACCGCCGCTCCCTCACGGCATGAAAACCGCACCTGGCCGTCTGATGCCTCGCCTTTCGCACCGCGTCAGACGTTACAGCCCGCCGGTGCCGAAGCCCATGCCGCCGCTCCAGAACCGTTCGAGGCGCAGCAGGATCGTATTGGCATGGTTGAGTTCCTCGACCGGTACCGTGTCCGGGCCGAGGCGGTCGGAATGGCGGCCGAACATTGCATCGACGATATTGCGGAGCTCAATGCCCTTCTCCGACAGGCGAACCCGGATCGACCGCCGGTCATGCGCCGAGCGTTCCTGGATCAGGTAGCCGTTCTCGACCATCTTGCGAACATTGTACGATACGTTGGAGCCAAGGTAATAACCCCGGTTCGTCAATTCACCGACGGTCAGTTCGTCCTCGCCGATATTATACAGAATGACGGCCTGGATATTGTTGATATCCTGCATGCCATGCCGGTCGAGTTCGTTCTTCACGACTTCGAGGAATTGCCGGTGCAACCGCTCGATCAGATGGATGGATTGCAGGTAATCACTCTTTACTGCCATAGGACTCACCCGAATTGGTTAAACTTGATTGAATTTCGCATTCAATTATTACCCAATTACTAACTGGATGCCTCACTTTTCGGTAATTCGCCTCGAATCAACCCGATAATTGCCGAAAAATCCAAAGATTCATCACCGGACTGGCAATATAGCGCATACATCGCTGCCGCCGCCGCCCCCATTGGCGTCGCCGTGCCGGCATCCTGCGCCGCCCCTTGCGCCAGTTTCAGGTCCTTCAGCATCATCGCGGCCGTAAATCCGGCAGGGTAGCCCCTGTTCGAGGGCGCGGCCGGCACCGGCCCCGGCATCGGACAGTAATTGTTCATCGCCCAGCACGAGCTGGTTGCGGTGGAACAGATATCCCACAGGGTCTGCTGGTCCAGCCCCAGCTTCTCCGCCATCACGAAGCCTTCAGACACGGCGATCATCGTGGCGCCCAGGATCATGTTGTTGCACAGCTTGGCAACCTGGCCATTGCCGACCCCGCCGGCATGGATGATGGTCTTGCCCATGCCTTCCAGGATCGGCTTCGCGCTGCCGAAGCCGTTCGGCGAACCGCCGACCATGAAGGTCAAGGTGCCGCCCGCCGCCCCGCCGGTGCCGCCGGAGACCGGCGCGTCCAGCATTTCCAGCTTGCGGTCGGCAGCCATCTGCGCCACCTCGCGTGCCGTCGCCACATCGATTGTCGAACAGTCGAGTAGCAGGGTGCCTTCCGCGACATTGTCGAAGACAAAGCCGGTATAAACCGCGCGCACCTGCGGCCCGGCCGGTAGCATGGTGATCACCACATCCACATCGCGGCAGGCTGCCCCCGCATCCGCCGCCGCCGTCGCCCCGGCCGCCACTGCGCGTGCCAGCGCGTCCGGCGAGAGGTCAAAGGCCTTCACCTGGTGCCCCGCCTTGACGAGATTGGCGAGCATCGGTCCGCCCATATTTCCCAGACCGATAAATCCTATTGTTGTCATGAAATTGCCTCCCTTTATTAACCTTTTAAACTAATGCAATAGTGATGGCAGGGTGCCACACCGGTATATTCCCCACCCGGTTTACCATTGCTGTGCATGGATTGGCATCTATTGCCTTTACACTGCGCGGCAGAGCCGTCACCGCTCCACCGGGGCCGTTTCAGTCAGCCGCCATGGCCGCTTCCGCCTCGAAGCGGAACCCCCTGAAATCTTCAGCGACCACTTCCTCGCAGATCTTCCGGTACACGCCGACCCCGGCGATATAGGGCATGAAGAGGCGCGGCTTGCCCGGGATATTGGCGCCCATATACCAGGAATTGGCGCGCGGAAAGAGAGTCTTGTGGGCGACCTCCTGAACATGGTCGACCCAGTCATCCTCGGCATTCCGTTCCGGCTCCATCACCGCCAGCCCGTTATCGCGCATATGCACGATGCTGTCGGTCACCAGATCGACATGCTGTTCGATCGACGTGAGCATGTTGCTTTTCACCGAAGGACTGCCGGGGCCGGTAATCATGAACAGGTTCGGGAATGCTTCCGTCATCAGGCCCAGATAGGTCCGCGGCCCCGCTTCCCATTTTTCCTTCAGTGGCAGACCGTTGCGGCCACGGATATCGACATTGAACAGCGTCCCGGTCATCGCGTCGAAACCGGTCGCGAAGACGATGCTGTCAAATGCATAGGATTTGCCGTTGGCAACAAGCCCGTCCGGCGTCATGCGTTCGATCGGCGCGCCGCTGATATCGACCAGTGCCACATTGTCGCGGTTATAGGTTTCGAAATATTCCGTATCAACGCAGAGCCGCTTCGTGCCGATAGGATAGTCCTTCGGCGCCAGCAACTCGGCCGTCTTCGGGTCCTTCACGATCTCGCGGATACGTTCGCGCACGAATTCCGACGCCGTGTCATTGGACTCCTGGCTGGTCAGCAGGTCCC
>CAXBEC010000309.1:0-4401 GCA_963974145.1 uncultured Alphaproteobacteria bacterium
CGGGCTGGGCGTCGCGCTCGCGGCGGGGCCGCTCGGCTGTTTCGTTGTCTGGCGGCGAATGGCGTTTTTTGGTGCTTCAATCGCCCATGCCGCCCTGCTCGGAGTCGCGCTCGGTCTGATCCTTGCCGTCGATACCACGCTGGGCATCGCGGTCACCGGAATCATTTTCGCCATCGCCATCGTCATGCTGCAGCGGCATACGCGGCTGGCCTCCGATACATTACTCGGCATTCTGGCCCATGCCGCCCTGGCAGCCGGACTGGTCGCCATTTCCTTCCGCCAGGACCTGCGGGCCGACCTCGTCGGCTATCTGTTCGGCGATATTCTGGCCGTGACAACAGGCGACCTGCTGTGGATCTATCTCGGTGGCGGATTGTCACTCTCGATCCTCATCGCGATCTGGCGCCCCCTGCTGGCGATGACCGTGCATGAAGAACTCGCCCGCGCCGAAGGCGTCCCAGTCCTCACCATACAATTGGTCTTTGCGCTGCTGCTGGCCATCGTGATCGCGGTATCAATGAAAATCGTCGGCGTTCTACTGATCGTGTCTCTGCTGATCATCCCTGCCGCCGCCGCCCGGCCTTTTGCCCGCACGCCGGAGCAGATGGCGGTCATGGCCGCCCTGATCGGTGCCGCTTCCGTCGCCGGCGGCCTGGGCGCATCCTACCAATGGGATACGCCATCCGGCCCCTCGATCGTCATCGCCGCCTTCGCCATCTTCCTGGTCAGCCTGATGGCAAGCGCCGTCAGGCGTCGCTGACTAAAACAGTTTCACGCCATTGATCGGATGCAAGTATCGCCGCCGATCAATGGCGATCTGCTTTAATGCGACATGAACACCGGGATTTCGGTGTTCGACAGGATATAATTGGTCGCGCCGCCAAAGATCATCTGGCGCAACCGGCTATTGGTATAGGCGCCCTTGATCATCAGGTCAGCGCCCTGGGCCATGGATTCCTCCAGCATTGCCTGCCCCGGATTGCGCCCATTCGCCTTGGCATCCACCACGGTGGCGTCGATATCACGGTGTGACAGGTAGCGGGCGATTTCCGTGCCCGACGGTCCCGGCACCGTGGCTTCCTCAATGGAAACAACGACGACCTTCTTTGCGTTTTCCAGGAACGGCTTTGCAAACGCTATCGTGCGCGCCGTTTCCGTACTGCCGTTCCAGGCGATCGCAATCGTCTCCCCGATTACGGTCGGTGTCTGCGGCGGCGCGATCAGAATGGGCCGGCCGGTTTCAAACAGCGCCGCTTCGAGTGTGTGCATGGTCGGCGTTGTCGCACCGTGCAGGGGCCGCCCCAGCACGATCAGGTCAAACAGGCGGCCACGATGGCCGACATAATCATCTGTCGGACCGACATTCTGCCAGACGGCATAGGCCCCGCCATCGGTCCGCGTGCCGGAAATATTATGCTTTTGCATATAGCTTTCGAAATATTCCTGGGCCTGCTTGATCCGGGCATTGTCTTCCCGCTCGTATTTTTCAACGAAGGCCGGCGTCACGACGCCAAATCCATCGGCGCTCGCAATGGCGGGAAGCGCGGGCTGTACGTAAACCCCTTCGATATAACTGTTAAACCGCTGCGCCGTCAGTACCGCCGACGCGAAAACGGATTCGACAATTTTACTTTCCTCAAACGGGATCAGTATGGATTTCATTTATTATCTCCCTGTACGACATTTTGTTCATCGCCCTGCTCGTATATCAGCCCCATTCCATACAATGGAATAACGCACCTGTAATGTTATATTCGTTCAGATGGGTGACAATGCAAACAGTAACACAGTTCCGGTCAGCGCATCGGTCAAATCCTGCATGGTCGCTGTCCTGGGTTTACTCACAGTCGCGCTGTTCAATACGGATTGGCGCTATGTAACGGTTGCACAGGATGTGATGCACAACCTGAATTTTTCCGAGCAGGGGCGGTACTGGCAAGGCTCATCGGAAGGCGTATTTCTCAAAACCAATCCGCAGATAATCATGCTCGACAGGGGCGCCGGCCGGCAGACATTTTTGCGGCAAAGCGTTGTAATGCCAGTTGGATTCGGGTTTATGCGCATTGGCGCGGATATCAGGGTGACAAACCAGGTTACCGGACCGAAATGGTGGGAACGCGCGGGTGTCCTGATTTACAGCATCGATGAAAAAGGGAAACGAATGCCCTTTTGGCCATCGAGAATAGCATTGCCGGAGATGTCCGACACGTGGCGGCGCCACGAAGCCGTTATCCCGGTTGCGGCAGACGCAAGGCGCATGGATTTATACCTGTTTATGGGAGCAAAACAGGGCGTCCTTGCCGTACGGAATTTGACCGTTACCGGACAGGATAACGCGGCGTGGTTTACCGCCGTCCGGTTTATTCTGGCCGCCGCCTGGGTGATGACCGGACTCTGGATCGTGGTCCCCCTGATTGCAAGCCGCTGGAAGCACATTACCGCCGCCCTCGCGCTGTTCATTTTCCTGGGAACGCTGGCCGGGGTCATGGCGCCACAGCCGGAACTCTCGAATTTTCTTTTTGGAATCCGCAATGCGGTTGACTATGCCACGCGTTCGCTGCCCGTCCAGGAAGCCCGGGAAGCGCCGGCCAAGCCACCCGCCACTCCCGGGCTGACTGTGGAAGATGCAAACGAGGAAGAAATTGCAAATGAGGACGGCGCCAGAAGCGCGCCCGATTCGGCGGCAAGAGGTACCAGCGCCCGGATCATCGACGCCATGCCGCGCGCCCTGACCCGGGACAATGGCGCCTTCACGGCGCATTTTTTCGTTCACGCAACCCTGGCCTTTCTGATTCTGCTGACATTCCGGCAAACATCCTTTATTCACCTCCTCGCTTATCTGTTGCTAACCGGCGTCTCAACCGAGATCATCCAGTATTTCGTGACGACTCGAACCGTCAACCTGGCCGATGGCGCGTCAAATACAGCGGGAATCGTCTCGGGGGCGGTTTTGGGGCTGGCGTGGATTGTGCTGGCGCACCACCGACCCCGCCGAGCCGGTATCGAAGCAGAAGAGGAACCGCGATGACACACAGTGATTCAAGGGATCAAGGCGTAGGGGTCCATGCCCTGGACAGCATCACCAACCTGACCGACGCCCATCGCGGGAATGTCGTGGTGGCGGCGTCGCATGGCGCGGTTTACGCAGCCTATGTGGCCGCCAAGGGCGGCGCCCGCGCCGTTATTCTCAATGATGCGGGTGTGGGCAAGGGCAGCGCCGGCATTTCCGGCCTGCCCTATCTGGACGGGTACGGCATTGCCGGCGCAACGATCAGCCATATGTCGGCGCGGATTGGCGATGGCGGCGACATGCTCGCGCGCGGTGTCATCAGCCATCTGAACGAAGCCGCAAAATCGCTGGGCTGCCGCCCCGGCCAAAGTTGCGCCGAATGCGCAGACCTGATGAAAGCCGCCCCATCGGCGACCGTGTCTCCACCGGAACAGAGCGAATCCCGCACGCTGCTGCGATCGGAACCGGGGGAACCGGAGGTCTGGGGGGCCGATTCGGCGTCTCTCGTCATGCCGGAGGATTGCGACCATATCGTGATCACCGGTTCGCATGGCCAGGTACTGGGCGACAAGCCTGAAACCGCGTTGAAATACGACGCGCTGGCCGCTGTTTTCAGCGACGCCGGTATCGGCGCCGACCGGGCCGGGATCAGCCGGCTGCCGGCACTGGATACCCGGAACATCCCCGCCGCAACCGTATCGGTGGAATCGGCACGCATCGGCGACTCACGGTCTCTTTACGGGGAAGGCCGGATTTCCTGCGTCAATGAAACCGCCGCCAGGCTGGGCGCGAAAACCGGCATGACCACACGCGAATTCGTCGACTGCATCATCGCCGGTCTGAAACGGGCCTGACGCGACAGATCAGATCGGCCGGTCGCCTTTTTCCACCTTGAGCACGCGGCTGTCGATGGCCGGCAGCATCTTGGCCGGATCGCGCGTCACGACCACGTCGATAACCGTCGGCCTGTCAGTTTCCGCCAGTCCGGAGCGGATCGCGCCTGCCAGTTCCTCCGGATCCTCGACCCGGATACCATGACACCCGAAGGCGTTGGCGACATTCGCGTAATTCGTATCCATCAGGTCGCTGGACTGGTAATTCCCCGTGCCATACATGGAATGCTGCAGCGCCTTTACGTATCCCGAGGCGGCATTGTTCACAACCAGAATGGTCACGCCCGCCTTCATACGCAGCGCCGTTTCAAGTTCGCCGATCACCATGTTGAAGCCGCCATCACCGGTCATGCCGACAACCGGCCGGTCCGGCACGCCCAGCTGCGCGCCGATGGCGCCCGGCAATCCATAGCCGATGGAAGCGAGGCCGCGGTCCGCAATATAGGTGCGGCCGGAAATTTTCGTATCATAGAGCAACCCGGTCCAGTGACCGGAAAA
>CAXBEC010000310.1:0-4400 GCA_963974145.1 uncultured Alphaproteobacteria bacterium
GTTCGAGAACATGGGCGCCCAGATGGTGCGCGAAGTTGCGAGCAAGACCAACGATCTGGCCGGTGACGGCACCACCACGGCGACCATTCTTGCCGCATCGATCGTGCGCGAAGGCGTGCGGGCCGTCGCGGCCGGCATGAACCCGATGGACCTGCGCCGTGGCGTCGATGCCGCCGTCGCAGCGGTCGTCGCGGATATTGCAAAGCGTGCCAGGAAGATCACGACCAACAGTGAAGTTGCCCAGGTCGGTTCGATTTCCGCCAATGGCGATACCGAAATCGGCAATATGCTCGCCAAGGCGATGGCCACGGTCGGCAATGCCGGTGTCATTACGGTCGAGGAAGCCAAGTCACTCGAGACGGACCTTCTGGTCGTCGAAGGCATGGAATTCGACCGCGGCTACCTGTCGCCGTATTTCATCACCAATGCCGAGAAGATGAAGGTCGAGCTTGAAGAACCCTATATCCTGATTCATGAATCCAAGCTTTCCGGTCTGCAGCCGCTCCTGCCGTTGCTGGAAGCCGTCGTTCAGTCGGGCAAGCCTTTGCTGATCCTCTCCGAGGATGTCGAGGGCGAAGCGCTTGCAACGCTCGTCGTCAACCGCCTGCGTGGCGGGTTGAAGGTTGCCGCCGTCAAGGCGCCGGGCTTCGGCGATCGCCGCAAGGCGATGCTGGCCGATATCGCGGTGCTGACCGGCGGGCAGGTCATCTCTGCGGATCTCGGCATCAAGCTTGAAAACGTGACCCTGGATATGCTCGGCACGGCCAAGCGGGTCGAAATCGACAAGGACAGCACGACGATAATTGATGGCGCCGGCAAGAAGAAGGACATCAAGGCCCGTTGTGACCAGATCAGCGCCCAGGTCGAAGAGACCACGTCCGACTATGACAAGGAAAAGCTTCAGGAACGTCTCGCCAAACTGTCGGGCGGCGTTGCGATCATTCGCGTCGGTGGCGCGACCGAGGTTGAGGTCAAGGAACGCAAGGACCGTGTCGAAGACGCCATGAATGCGACCCGTGCCGCGGTTGAGGAAGGTGTCGTCCCCGGTGGCGGCGTGGCCCTGCTGCGGTCGAGCAAGGTTCTCGACAAGGTGGCGTACGCGAATGACGACCAGCGCGTTGGCATCAACATCGTGCGCAAGGCGCTGGAAGGCCCATGCCGCCAGATTGCCGAAAATGCCGGTGAAGACGGCGCGGTGATCGTTGGTAAAATCATGGAAAACAAGGATGAAAACTGGGGCTTCGATGCCCAGACCGAGAAGTATTGCGACATGGTCAAGAGCGGCATTATCGATCCCGCGAAGGTCGTGCGTGTCGCGCTTCAGGATGCGGCATCCGTTGCCGGTCTCCTGATCACGACCGAAGCCATGATTGCCGACATGCCGGCAAAGAGCAGTGGTAACGGTTCGGGCGGCGCACCGGATATGGACTACTAGACCGGTTACCTCTGATAATCGCGAGAGGCCGCCCTTTCGGGGGCGGCCTTTTTCGTGACCGGCCGGGATGCGATCTAGTATATCTCCGGGACGTAGAGTTCCTTCGGTAATACGGAGCGCTCATAATTCGGGTTGAAGACCCGCTCCGGCAGGGTAACCTGTTCGTGCGGCACTTCTTCGTAGGGCACCTGCTGCAGCAGGTGGTGGATACAGTTCAGACGCGCCCGTTTCTTGTCATTGGCCTCCACGATATACCAGTGCGCTTCCGGCAGGCTTGTCCGGTTCAGCATCTCTTCCTTCACCTTGGTGTATTCCTCCCAGCGGATCCGCGACTGCAGGTCCATCGGGCTCAACTTCCACTGTTTGACGGGATCGTGAATGCGCATCAGGAACCGGTGCTGCTGTTCCTGGTCGGTGATCGAGAACCAGTATTTGATCAGCTTGATTCCGGACCGTGCCAGCATGCGTTCGAATTCCGGCACGTCCTGGAAGAACTGTTCGACCTCGTCGGGGGTCGCGAAGCCCATGACGCGTTCGACGCCGGCGCGGTTATACCAGGACCGGTCAAACAGCACGATTTCGCCGCCGGCCGGCAGGTGCGGCGTGTAGCGCTGGAAATACCACTGCGAGGTTTCGCGTGCATTGGGGGCGGGCAGGGCGACCACGCGGCAGACCCGGGGGTTCAGCCGCTGCATGATGCGCTTGATAATACCACCCTTGCCGGCGGCATCGCGGCCCTCGAAGATCACCGCAAGTTTGTAATTGGTGTGGATGACCCAGTCCTGCAGCTTCACCAGTTCGGCCTGCAACCGGAACAATTCATGGAAATAGGTGTGCCGGTCCATGGTCTCCTTGTGTTCCAGCGTGGTGATGCCGCGAAGCTCCCTGGCGATGCGATCGTCGTCGATCTCCATTTCCAGTTCTTCGTCGAAACTGTCCTGGAGTTCTTCCTCCACCCAGGTGTGGCGGACGGGGTTGTCCTTTTTTGCAGACATTATGCTGACCTCGGTTTTCCGTACGTTATCGCGACAGTCGCAATTATGCCTCAAGCGGCGCCACGAAAATATTACAGTTTTGCGTCACTGCAGGGGTCGCCGCCAAGCCGGCGACCTCGCGCATGACGGGAGGGGGATCTTGCCAGTAAATTGTCGTGCGGCTAGGCTCTTTCGCGAAATTCACATCGTTTGGCACATGCCGGGTAAGGGAGCACCATTCAATGCTGCAGATTCGACCCATGGGGCCGCATGCCGGTGCGGAAATCACCGGAGTCGACGTCAGGACGCTGGATGATGACGGCTTCGCGCCAATCTACGACGCGTGGTTGAATTACGGCGTCACGGTGGTGCGTGACCAGGAACTCGAAATCGAGGATTTCCTGCGCTACAGCCGCCGCTTCGGCGTTATTGTGCCGCATCCGTCGAAGTCGACCCGGCATCCGGATTATCCGGAAATCACCCTGCTGGGGATCAACAAGTTCAATGCCGACGGCACGTTGAAAAAGGAGGTTTACCGGCGCGGCGCTGAGGGATTCCATACCGACGGGGCCTATGACGAGGTGCCGTTCAAGGCGACCAAGCTGTATGCGCTGGCGATCCCCAGCACGGGCGGCGACACGCATTTTTCCAGCATGTACCAGGCCTATGAAGTTCTGCCCGAACGGCTGAAAACGCTGCTTGAGGGGCGCCGCGGCGGTTTCACCTATGGCGGCCGCACGGGACAGACCGCGCTGCTGAACCCGGAGGACCGCAACCGGCCCCCGGCCATGCATCCGATGATCCGGACCCATTCGGAAACGAAGCGGAAATCGCTGTATTTCGATCCGGGCAAGATCCTGTTCATCGAAGGCCTGGAACCGCAGCAGAGCGACGATGTGATCGATGAACTTACCGAACGCATGATCGCACCGGATGCGCAATACCGCCACAAATGGCGGGTTGGCGATATCGTGATCTGGGACAACCGCTGCATGGTGCACAAGGCCGCCGGCGATTATCCGCCCGAAGAGGACCGCATCCACTGGCGCGTGTCGATCAAGGAACCGGTCTAGGCGCTAGATAAATTTTGCCATAATCAGTTTCGGCAGGGCCAAAATCAGGTCCGGGAAAAAGATAACGATCAGCAGGACGACAAGCATGGGCATCAGGACAATTGCGACATCGCGCAAGGCCTGTTTGACTTCGATATTTCCAACCTTGCACGCGATCAGCAGGCACAGGCCATAGGGTGGCGTGACCAGCCCGAATGCCAGAGAAATGACCCCGATAATCGCAAAATGAATCGGGTGCATTTGTGAAACTTCCGCCAGCGGCCACAAGACAGTGCCGAGAATAATGATCGCCGGTATTGCATCGATGAACATGCCGATCAGCAGGAATGCGGCAGCGACAATCAGCCCTGTGCTCGTCGGGCCGGTGCCATAGGGCGCCAGCAGCTTCACGACCGCGAGCGGTACCTTGAAATAGGCAAGGATCCACCCGAAGGCCGAAGCGGTTCCGATACAGAACAGAGACATTGCCGCGAATTTGGCGGATTCGTATAGAATCGTCGGAATGTTATGAAGCCCTATTGTCCGGTAGAACACGCCGCCCAGTATGATGGAATAGAGCACCGCAATGACCGACGCCTCGGTCGGCGTAAAGAAGCCGGCGACGATCCCGCCGACGATAATCAGGGGCGTCATCAGCGGGGGCAGCGCGTGGATCAGCGCGATCGCAAATTCCTTTAACGATGTTCGCGTATATATCGGATAGTCGTAGACCTTTGCGAAGACATACACCGCCAGCATCTGTGAGCCGGCGATCAGTATTCCCGGAATGACCCCGGCGAGAAACAGTCCGCCAATGGACACGGACATCAGTCCACCCCAGACGACCATCAGGATGCTCGGCGGGATCACCACGCCCATGACAGAAGAACAGGCAGTGATAGCGACCGAAAAACTGCTCGAATACCCCTGTTTCTTCAT
>CAXBEC010000311.1:0-4389 GCA_963974145.1 uncultured Alphaproteobacteria bacterium
GATCGGGTCCCCGTTTTCTGCGCGTTCTTTCAGTTTTGTGTAAAGGTTCATTTGAATATCCGCCATGTGCTGGTTGCCGCAACGCGGGGCAAGGCTGTGTAAAAGGTTTCGTTCGGACGGTGCAGGGTGTCGTCACTGCATGAAACAAACTGACTTCGCAACGTTCATTCTCCATTCGTGCAATCGTATAAATATCCGCTGGTTCGGGCCGCGCCACGAAGGCCGCGCGTCTAGATCTGCGTCAACCGGTATTCTCTCAAGACGCCAACAAGCATTGCCGCGCCTCTGTCGCGTTGCAACTGATGGCTGGCGACAACGGTATCGGTGTCTCCAGCCAGTATCTGACTGACCAGTTTCTTATGCTCGAGCGCAGACTTCATCAATTGTTCCGGACGAAGCAGGCGCAGAGCGACGAAATGGGCCCGCTGGGCAAGATCGCGATGCAACAGCCCGACATCGCGTAACCGCTGGTTGGGATTCAGGTCCAGCAATGTCCGGTGAAACGCTTCATCCGCCAGCACCCACTCTTCCCGGGAATCGATTTCCGCCGCGGCGATCATCCGGTCGCCGGCGGCGCTGAGGCTGAGGAGGTCCTCCGCCACGGGCCTTGCCGTCGTCAACAACCGGACCGCTTCAATCTCGATGGCCGAAATGACCTGATATATTTCGGTGATATCGTCGGCGGAAAGCATCACGATCTGTACGCCGCGTTTCGGCACGATCCTGATGATCCCCTCGATCTGCAGGCGAAGGAGCGCTTCGCGGACTGGTGTGCGCCCGAACCCCAGCGCATCGACAAGGCTGTTCGCATCAACCTGGTCGGCCGGCCCGATTTCGCCGGAAATGATCATACCCTTGAGGCGGGCATAGGCGTTTTCGGTTAGCGAGGGTTTACGCGTTTCAATCTGTGCGGTTGCAGACATATTTCCCATGTCCGTTTCAAATGGCATTTGCACCATGCCGCCGTGACCTCGTAACGATATATAAAATTCTTGACGCAAATAAACATATTAGGAAATATATTTCAATATATACCAGACAGGGGTCGGGATTTTGAACAGTGAGGCGAAGACAGGCGGCGCGCCCGCCGACAGATATGATGTTGCCGTGGTACCGGGAGACGGAATCGGTCCCGAGGTCAGCCGCGCCACCGTGCATGTGTTGAAACATGCCGTCGGCAGCGATGTACCGGTACATTTCGAAGACCATGAAGCCGGCGCGGGATGTTATGTCCGGACGGGGAACGCCTTCCCGGAAGAAACAATGCGGGCTTGTCAGGCCGCCCACGCTGTATTGCATGGTGCGGCGGGCCTGCCCGATGTTCTGTATCCCGACGGAACCGAGGCCGGCCAGGACTTTTCCATGCGGATCAGGGCGGCCCTCGACCTGTACGCCAATATCAGGCCGATCAGACTGATGGCGGGCGCGCCGCGCCGACTGAGCGGTGTCGTGCCGGGCCAGATGAATTTCACGATTGTCCGGGAAAACACCGAAGGTCTCTATGCCGCCCGGGGCGGCGGCAATATCCTGCGCGGTGAACTGGCAACCGATACGCTTGTCGTCACACGCAAGGGCATCGAACGGATCACGCATCGCGCAGCGCAGATCGCCCTGGCCGGCCGCGGGGCGCCGGTGGACGATGTGAAACGGGTCACGATTGTCGACAAGGCAAACGTGCTGCGCAGCTATGCATTCTTCCGCCAGGTTGCCGATGACGTCCTTGCCACATATCCGGAAATCGAAGTCCAACATGTTATCGTGGATGCAATGACCGTGCATATGATCGAGCGCCCGGAAATATTCGACGTGGTTGTCTGCGAAAATATCTTCGGCGACATCCTTTCCGATCTGGGGGCGGCCATGATGGGCGGCCTGGGGCTGGCGCCTTCGGGCGAAACCGGGGATGTCCATGGCATGTTTCAGGGGTCACACGGTTCCGCGCCAGGGATCGCCGGCCAGGACATTGCAAACCCTGTGGCCTGCATCCTGTCCGGCGCGATGATGCTGGAATGGCTTGGTGAGCGATATGATGACAATCGCCTGTCCATCGCGGCACAGCGCGTCCAGAAAGCAACCGAAGCGGTGCTGACCGGTGCCCGTCATGTCACGACTGACCTGGGCGGCAACAGTTCGACCTCGGTCTGCGCAGACGCCATCTGCGCCGCAATGGGCTGATATCCTTCGAGAGGTAAGAAAAAAAATCGATGATTGATCTGAACAGCAAACAGCGGGTTGCCGCTACGGAATTGCAGTTACCCGCCATGGGCCAGGGCTGCGGCACACTGGGGGATCCCGATGTCGTTATTTCGGAGGATCAGGCGCAGCAGACATTGGCGGCGGCCTGGGATGGCGGCCTTCGCTATTTCGATACCGCACCCTGGTACGGCAACACCAAGAGCGAACACCGCGTCGGGCAGTTCCTGCGCCAGAAGCCGCGGCGGGAGTTTGTCGTCACGACCAAGGTCGGTCGCGTATACCGGCGCCCGGACGATCCGGAGAGTTTCGCCAATTCGCCATGGATGGCGCGCTGGCGGGGCGGGCTGCCCTTTGACTTGCGGTTTGACTATACGCGCGATGGCATCCTGCGTTCGTATGAAGACAGCCTGATGCGCTTGGGACTCAATTCGGTCGATGCGCTGGCGATTCATGATCTTGACCTGAAACACCAGAAGAACGACGCGAACGTCCGCGATGCTCTTGATGCCCTGTCGGATGGCGGCGGGTATCAGGTGCTCAGCGACCTGAAAGCCCGAGGCGAAATCAAGGCGATCGGCGTTGGCATTAATCACACGGGCATGATCCGACTATTCCTGGAACGGTTCGACATCGATTATTTTCTCGTCGCGATGCCGTACACGTTGCTCGACCAGCCTGCCCTGGACAAAGATTTCGCGCTCTGTGCCGAAAAAAATGCCAATGTGGTCATCGGTGCCGTGTTTGCATCCGGGATCCTTGCAACCGGATCGGAAGGCAATCCCGCATACGCATATCAGGAAGCACCGCAGGAGGTTCTTCAGCGGGTTCGCGATATCGAACTGATCTGCAGGCGTCACGAAATTCCGCTACGCGCCGCCGCGATGCAGTTTCCCCTGGCGCATCCCCTGGTCACGTCGGTCATTCCCGGCGCCAATTCACCGGAACAGGTGCGGCAGAATATCGAGGCCCTGACATATCCCATTCCCGACTCATTCTGGCTGGAAATAAGGGACAGCGGCCTGATAAGACAGGACGCGCCAATCGCTGTCGCCGACTGATACAATCCGACCGGGTCACACCCCGCCAAGGCCCGGCGCCGTGCCGTCAATTGCACTTAACAACAAACAGAAACGGAAAAATTCATGCCATCTATCGTTGATATCCGCAGTGCCGTCGTACCGATTTCGTCGGACATTTCGAACGCCTATATCGATTTTTCGAAGATGACCGCAAGCGCCGTTGCGCTGGTCTCGGATGTCGTGCGGGATGGCAAACCACTGGTCGGATATGGCTTCAACTCCAACGGCAGATACGCGCCCGAAGGGCTGCTGAACGAGCGTTTCATACCGCGGCTGAAGGAAGCCGATCTGGGCGGGGAAATTGACCCCGAGCGCGCCTGGACGGCGATGATGACCAATGAAAAGCCGGGCGGTCATGGTGAACGGTCCGTCGCCGTGGGTGTCCTGGATATGGCGCTGTGGGACCTGGCGGCGAAGATTACCGATGTGCCGCTTTACCAGTTGATCGCGGACCGCTGGCGGGGCGGGAAGACCGACGACAAGGTGTTCGTTTATGCGGCCGGCGGTTACTACTACCCTGGCAAGGGCACGCAGGAACTTCAGGCCGAACTGTCGTCTTATCGCGACCGCGGATATCGTGTCTGCAAAATCAAGATCGGCTCGGGTCTCGAGGAAGACATCCCCCGGATCGAAGCCGCGCTTGAGATTGTCGGCGACGGGAGGAACCTGGCCGTGGACGCGAATGGCCGCTTTGACCTGGAAACCGCACTGGCCTATGCGGAAGCGCTGAAGCCCTATGACCTTTTCTGGTATGAGGAAGCGGGGGATCCGCTGGACTTCGAGCTTCAGGCCGAACTGGGCAAGGTCTACCCGAACCCGATGGCCACCGGCGAGAACCTGTTTTCGCATCAGGACGCCCGCAACCTGCTGCGCTACGGGGGCATGCATGCGGACCGTGACTGGCTGCAGGTGGATTGCGCACTTTCCTACGGGCTGGTCGAATACAAAAGGTTCCTCGACCTGTTACCCGATTACGGGTTCGCGAATACCAACTGCATTCCCCATGGCGGCCACCAGATGTCCCTGAACATAGCCGCCGGGTTGGGGCTGGGCGGCAACGAGAGTTACCCGGACGTGTTTGCGCCGTTCGGCGGCTTCGCCGACGCCACCCGGG
>CAXBEC010000312.1:0-4383 GCA_963974145.1 uncultured Alphaproteobacteria bacterium
CTGCACCCCGCCTTGATCTCTTACCCTACATTTTACCCTACACGACTTTCGGCCTTGTGGGAAACGTTAAGAAACGTTCAGGAACACATATGCGAGGAAATAGGCGGTATTCAAGGCTATAAAGGAACACATAAAAACTAATAGAAACATGAATACGGCGGCCCTCTCAGCCGCCGCATTTGCGTTTCAGAGAGCGATTTTCCGGATCATCTGTTCCTAGGCCGGCGTTCTGCTATGAGGTAGCAGGAAAACCACGAAATTGGCGGCAAACATGATTGCCGCGATCACATAAAAGACCTCCGTCAACCCATAGGTGTCAGCGACCGCGCCACCGATCAATGGCATCAGTACCGACAGGCCCGCCTGGGTCCCGAACAATAAACTCGTCGCGGAACCGCGCACTTCCGGCGGCGCCATGTCCATCATCCAGCTGTGAATAACGGGACGGACCGCATAAAGAACAAACCCGAGCACCGAAACGGCGGTTACGTAAACCACCGCACTGTCTACAAAGGTCAAACCGGCAATAATGATCGTCGTCGCGGCAAGCCCTGCCATCACGACGGGACGCCGACCGATCCTGTCGGACATGATTCCGGCTATGGGCGACACGATCACGCCACCCAGATGCATACCGGCGATCGCCGCGCCAAGCATCACGGGGCTTACCTGCATGACATCGGCCAGATACAGCGGCAGAAACATCAGCAGGCCATTCTGCGCCATTGAGCGTAACGCGGCCATCAGACACAGGCCCAATACGGCCTTGCGCCGGACCAACCCGCCGAGGTCGCTCAGATAGGTCCGGAAACCGTGCGCGGATCCCGTTCCGGATTGTTTTTTCGTATCGCGCGGCAAGAGAAAGACAATGAAAATTCCGGTCACAACGAAGACCGGCACGGCATTCGCGATCGCCGAACCCTGCCACGACCACCAGGCGACCGCCGCGCCGGCCGCCAGCGGCGCAACCATATCGCCAAGACTGGCGCCTGTTGCATGTATGGACAGCGCGTATCCACGATTGTGGGGGTAATTCTCGGCAATAAACGCCAGTGACGGCGGATGCCATAGGTTGTTCGTTCCCCCGATCAACGCGACCATGGTGCACAGGACCAGAAACAGGCTCGTGAACCCGAACACCATGAGTGCCAGCCCGCCGACCAGCAGTGATATGATCTGAAAGACGACTCGCCGGCCGGTCATATCGACGACAGCGCCACTTGGTCATGAACGGCAGCAAAACGTAAAACGTTCCTGCGATCCAATGCGTTGCGCCATGTCCCAGTCCTATCAGGAACATTGGGCCCTGGTTTTTTAGTTGAAAAACTGATGCCGAACTGGACAGTTCGTCCTCCTGTCGATGCACCTGGAACAGGTGAATTCAAGCTGGAAACAGAACCATCATAATCACACAGACCACAAGTGCGATAGACGGGGTACCGGGGCGGTGCTTTGAAACGATGACGCGAACCCTGGCTGTTGGGCAGATGCCGGTTGAATAATGGCCGGCCTTGACGAAATCGGGATTCGCGGAGCAATAGTGGCAATCAGGCCGTCATTTCTGATATAGGGCCTCAATGCTGACTTGCGACCTGATCCGCATTGCGCTCCGATCGCAGTCTCCATCGCGAATATCGAGCCGTTAACACAAAAGCAGAACCGGACATGCACTGCATGGCGTCCGGAATCTGATGAAAAGAATAATCAAAGGACCTACCGATGCCTTCTGACGCAACATCCCAAGCCCCTGAAACTATGCCATTATCGGTCGAGGTGACTCCTCTCGCGATCCATATCGGTGCGGAGATCAGCGGCGTTGACCTTTCCCGCCCGCTGCCGCCGGAACAGGTGCGCGATATCCGCGCCGCCCTGCTGAAATGGAAGGTGGTCTTTTTCCGTGACCAGCCGATGACGCATCGCCAGCATATCGAATTTTCACGCCAGTTCGGCGCCCTGACGCCAGGCCACGTGGTTTACGGCGGCGACGGCGAGTTCCCGGAAATCTATCCGATAACGAAACACCGGACGGCGAACAATTTCCAGGACCAGGTGCTGCTCCGCCCCTGGACCGGTTGGCATACCGACCTGACGGCCGCGATCAATCCGCCGATGGCGTCGATCCTGCGCGGTGTCATTGTCCCGCCCTATGGCGGCGACACACAATTCACCAGCCTTGTCGCCGCCTACAATGCGCTCTCGCCGACGATGCGGGGTTTTGTGGACGGGTTGCGTGGCATTCACCGGAATGCGCCACCGCAGGAAGTCAAGGCGGGCAAGGAATACGAGGAACTGGTGCAGAAACGCACCCTGATCTCCGAACATCCGCTCGTGCGCGTTCATCCGGAGACAGGGGAGCGTGCCCTTTATGCCGGGCCGATCCACCTGAAATCGATTGCCGGGCTGTCACCGCGCGAAAGCCAGGTCCTCCTGGAAATGCTGTGGGAACATCTCGTGCGGACGGAATTCACCGTACGCTTCAAGTGGGAACCCGGCAGCGTCGCCTTCTGGGATAACCGTGCGGCCTGCCATCTGGCGCCCCGCGATATTTTCGATTCGGATTTCGACCGCGAGTTTTACCGCACGACCCTTGTCGGCGACGTCCCCGTCGGTGTGGATGGCAAGCGCTCAACCTCCCTGCAGGGCGACCCGATCACCGCTGCCTGAGGGACGCCTGTGGTTCCTATTGGAAGCAATAAACCATGGCGAATTTTCGCTCACTAATCGCGTTTCTGGTGCTGGTCGTGGGCGGTGGCGTCCTCATCGGCGTCGTCACCGCCCCCGGCGCGTGGTACGCGGAGCTGATAAAGCCGTCCTTCAATCCGCCGAACTGGATATTCGCGCCGGTCTGGACAACCCTTTACGTATTGATCGCCATAGCCGGCTGGCGCACATGGCGACGCAATCCCGGCGGATGGGCCATGAAATCCTGGGGCGCGCAGCTGGTCCTGAATTTCATCTGGTCGCCGGTCTTTTTTGTCGCCCACCAGATCGGTATCGCGCTTGGCGTTATCGCCCTTCTTTTCATTGCACTTATCGTATTCATCGGAACGGCCTGGAAGGAAGATCGCCTGGCGGCCCTGCTGTTTTTGCCATACGCGGCCTGGGTCGGATTTGCATCCATCCTGAACGGCGCGCTTCTTTATCTGAACACGCCGACTGGATACTAGGTCACTCTCACAAACAAAGGAGGGACCCTAGATCGGCGCGGACGCCGAACCGACGATGACGACCGTACCGTCATCCTTTTCCATCCATACCGAAAGGTAGGCGCGGCCGGACTCTTCACGGGTGATGACGCCCTTTGCCGTGATCCGATCACCCGGCCAGACAATATTCGTAAACTTCACGTCGAGCGTACCGCCTTCGTAAAAACGACGGCCGAAATGCTGTTCAAGCATCTGGCCAACCAGCGCCATGGTCATCTTCCCGCCGATCACGACTTCGTCGAAGCCCAGCGCTTCCGATGCGTTCTTGTCCGTGTGATAGGTTTTCCGGCCATGAAAGAATACGCCACACATTTCCAGGTCAATTTCACGGGTGATGCTTTCGATCGCCGTGCCCGCCGGAACCTCGAACTTGCGGGCGCCTTCCTTTTTCTTCGGATCACGCAGGGCGACCTTGCCGGTGGTCTGATTCAGCAGAAAGCTCTGATGGTGGATGCCGCGGGCAAGCAGCACCTCTCCGTCCAGCACATTCACTTCCTGTTTCACGACCGACCTGTTGCGCCATTCGTAAACATCCAGCACCTTCGACGCGCGGCGGTAGTGGCGTTCCTGGAAGATCGGGTGAAAGAACTCCCATTCCTGGCGCATCCACAGATTGCCGAAGGCATTGTCGAAGCGGAGCCCTTCAAAACCGAAATCCATTTCGCCGACGACCATCGCAGGCGCCACCGGCTTATCCCAGTGATCCGGCTTGTGATAGCGCGCACCGTCCAGTAGCAGCCCCTCGCAATAATCACTGACCATTTGCGGCGTGCAGATGAAGTCCAGCGACCCCAGATCCTTGCCGGCATATGGTTCGTGGCGTGCAATCGTTTCACTCATGGCTTTCTCCTGTCTCGCGGGCACCATTTACCGGGTCCCCTGTCATGCAAATTCAGCACGGTTCACGCCATGAAGGACGGATCCTGGCGCAGCAGGCGGCGATAGGCGGCGGCGAAGCCGGTGTCGCCGATCGGCTTGTTGCCCGCGCGTTTCCGGAACTGGCTGGACGTCGATTCACAGGTTTCCTTCGACAGCGGCCGCGGGGTCGCGTGGCTGGTCGCGAGGATGCGTTCCTGCGTCTCGCAGGCCGTCACCAGCCGGTCCATGTATTCCATCGCTTCCGGCACCGTCCGCCCGACGGACAGGAGCCCGTGATTGCGCATGATCAGCGTGTACT
>CAXBEC010000313.1:0-4382 GCA_963974145.1 uncultured Alphaproteobacteria bacterium
CGCATGCGGTGCCGGAACCGGCGGAGCACGTGGCGGCACAATCGTCGCCAATGGCGCCTCAGGCGGCCCGCACCCCATCATCCCCGGCGCAACCTGCGGCTGCCCCGCCCCCGGCAGCGCGCGCGAGTGATGACGACATCTTCGACAAGATCGAACGCCTCGCCGGGCTGCATGCCAAGGGCATCCTGACCGACAAGGAGTTCGAGGCGAAAAAGGCGGACCTGCTCGACCGGCTGTAACCGCCTGCCCGGCCAGCCGGCGACGGGATTAAAATGCCGGGTAATCATGGTGTCCATCCGGTGGCCTTGGTGCCTGCAATGGCGTAGGATTGCCGGGTGGAAAACGGCAGTGACACACAGCCTTTGCCACGGCTCCCGAATTACACGGCTGATCGTTAAGAATCATGAGTTCACCAGAAAATACCGGTCCCGCGCCAGGCGACAGCGCCGCCACCCGCGCTGCGCCGCAGCCGATCCATCTGAAGGATTACCAGCCGCCGGCCTACCGGATCGACAGCGTCGACCTGCATTTCGATCTCGACCCCGCGCGGACTGTCGTGTGGACGCGGCTGCAGATGCGGCGGGATGCCGATATGGCCGGGCCGCTGGTGCTGGGCGGGCAGGAGCTTGAGCTGCTGGTGATCCGTATCGACGGCCGGCCGCTGGACGCGGCGGCGTATTCCGTCGGCCGCGACACGCTGACGGTCCATAACCCGCCGGCCGTTTTCGTGCTGGAAACCGAGGTCGCGATCGCGCCGGACAAGAATACCGCGCTGGAAGGGCTGTATGTTTCCGGCGGCAATTTCGCCACGCAGTGCGAGGCCGAGGGCTTTCGCAAGATCACCTATTTCCTCGACCGGCCGGATGTGCTGACGGTCTTTACCGTCGGCATCACGGCGGACAAGGCGCGCTATCCGGTGCTGCTGTCGAACGGCAATCCGCTGGATGCCAGCGAGGAGCCCGACGGGCGCCACAGCGTCACCTGGCACGACCCGCATCCCAAACCGTCCTACCTGTTTGCACTGGTGGCGGGCAATCTCGCCTGCGTCGAGGACAGCTTCACCACGGCCTCGGGCCGCGAGGTGACGCTGCGCATCTATGTCGAGCCGGGCAACGAGGACAGTTGCGGCTTCGCCATGGAATCGCTGAAGAAGTCGATGCGCTGGGACGAGGAACGGTTCGGGCTGGAATACGATCTCGACATCTTCATGATCGTCGCGGTCAGTGATTTCAACATGGGGGCGATGGAGAACAAGGGGCTGAACCTGTTCAATTCCAAATACGTGCTGGCCCGGCCGGAGACCGCAACCGATGCGGATTACGCCAGCATCGAGGCGATTATCGCCCATGAATACCTGCATAACTGGACCGGCAACCGGGTGACCTGCCGCGACTGGTTCCAGCTCAGCCTCAAGGAAGGGCTGACCGTGTTCCGCGACCAGGAATTCTCCGCCGACATGCGCTCGCGCGGGGTGCAGCGGATCGGCGATGTGCGGACCCTGCGGGCGCGCCAGTTCCCGGAAGATGCGGGGCCGCTGGCGCATCCGGTGCAGCCGAAATCCTATATCGAGATCAAC
Organism: uncultured Alphaproteobacteria bacterium; assembly: GCA_963974145.1. Lineage (GTDB taxonomy): Bacteria > Pseudomonadota > Alphaproteobacteria > UBA8366 > MarineAlpha4-Bin1. The sequence continues at coordinate 1,577 of CAXBEC010000313.1, forward strand.
AATTTCTATACCGCGACCGTGTATGAAAAGGGCGCGGAGATCGTGCGCATGATCTACACGCTGATCGGGCGCGAGGCCTTCGCCAAGGGCATGACCCTGTATATCGACCGGCATGACGGCACGGCGGCGACGGTGGAAGATTTCGTCGCCGCGATGGAAGACGCGGGCGGCCGCGACCTCGGCCAGTTCCGCCGCTGGTACGACCAGGCGGGCACGCCGCGGCTGAAGGTGGATGGCGTTTATGACGCGTCGGCGAAAACCTATGATCTGACCGTCACCCAGTCCTGCCCGGCGACGCCGGGGCAGCCGAAGAAGGCGCCGCTGCTGGTGCCGATCGCGCTGGGGCTGCTGGACGGGCAGGGGCGGGACATGCCGCTGCGGCTGCACGGGGCGGCGCCGGGACACCTGGAAACGACCTGCGTGCTGGCGCTGGAAAACACGACCCAGACCTTCCGCTTCGTCGATGTGCCCGAAGCGCCGGTGCCGTCGCTGCTGCGCGGATTTTCCGCCCCGGTGATCCTCGATCCGCCGATGGGTGAAGCGGACAGTACCGTGCTGATGGCGCATGATTCCGACCCGTTCTCGCGCTGGGAAGCGGGGCAGCAGCGCGCGGTCGCCGTGTCGCTGGACATGGTCCGCGCCATCCAGCGCGGCGAGGATCCGGAACCGCCGCAATCCTTCATCGCCGCGATGGAAAACATCCTGACCGGCGGCGTGGAGGACAAGGCGCTGCTGGCGCAGATGCTGGAACTGCCGGGCGAGGAATATCTCGGCAACCAGCTCGATATTGTCGATGTGGATGCGGTCCATGCGGCGCGGCGCAAGCTGCGGCGCGTGCTGGCGCAGCGGCTGAAACAGCCACTGCTCGACACCTATCACGGCAATGCCAGCAACCGCCCCTATTCGCCCGATGCGGCGGCGGCGGGCCAGCGGCGGCTGCGCAACGCCGCGCTGTCCTATCTGGCGCTGCTCGACGATCCGGAAATGACCGCGCTGTGTTCCGCGCAATACGGCAATGCGGACAACATGACGGACCGGATCGCGGCGCTGAATATTCTGGCCGGGCTGGCGGATCCCGCGCGCGACGCGGCGCTGGCCGATTTCTACGAGACCTGGAAGGCCGACCCCATCGTGATCGACAAATGGCTGTCGATCCAGGCAGCGTCATCCCTGCCGGGCACGCTGGACGCGGTGATCGCGCTGCTGGACCATCCGGCCTTCTCGATCCGCAATCCGAACCGGGTGCGGGCGCTGATCGGGGCGTTCTGCAACAGCAACCAGTTGCGGTTCCATGCGGCGGATGGCAGCGGCTACCGCTTCCTGGCCGACCAGGTGCTCGTGCTGGATAAGCTGAACCCGCAGATCGCGGCCCGGCTGCTGGGACCGCTGGGGCCCTGGCGGCGCTTTGGCGAGCCGCGCCGGTCGCTGATGAAGGCGCAACTGGAACGGATCCTGGCGGCCGGGGCGGCGCTGTCGCCGGATGTCTATGAGATCGCGACGAAAAGCCTTTCGGATTAATCGCCTCACGCAAGTGTCAGTTTCCCGGAACAGCGAAAGCGGGTAACACTCCGGTATGGAAACAATTACGGTTGATATCTGCGTTATCGGCGCCGGGTCCGGGGGGCTCAGCGTCGCGGCCGGAGCCTCGCAGATGGGTGCCAGCGTCGCGCTGGTGGAACGGGGCAGGATGGGCGGCGACTGCCTGAACTACGGCTGCGTGCCGTCCAAGGCGCTGTTCGCGGCGCATACCGCCCATGTCATGCAGCACAGTGACCGGTTCGGGGTGAAATCCGTGACGCCGGAGGTCGATTACCCGGCGCTGCGCGAGCATATCCGCGGCGTTATCGCCGCCATTGAACCGAACGATTCGGTAGAACGCTTCACAGGTCTGGGCGTGAACGTGATCGAGGCCGAAGGGCGCTTCGTGGCGCCCGACGAACTGGAAGCGGGCGGCAAACGGATAAAGGCCAAGCGTTTTGTCATCGCGACGGGATCCTCCGCGATGGTGCCGCCGATCCCCGGGCTGGATACGGTGCCCTACCTGACCAACGAGACGGTGTTCGAGCTGGACTCCCGGCCGGACCATCTGATCGTCATCGGCGGCGGCCCCATCGGCGCCGAACTGGCGCAGGCGCATCGGCGCCTCGGCGCGCAGGTGACCGTACTGGAAATGTTCGATTTCCTGGGCAAGGACGATCCGGAACTGACCGCGGTGGTGCACCGGCAGTTTGTCGCGGATGGCGTGGATGTTCGCGCGGGGACGGCGGTGAAGTCTGTTGCCGCCGCGGCGGGCGGCGGCATTGCCGTAGACGTGGTAAAGGACGGGCGGCCGGAGGTCGTCACCGGCACGCATCTGCTGGTCGCGGCGGGACGGCAGGCCAATACCGCCGGGCTGAACCTCGAGGCGGCGGGCGTCCATTACGACCGCAAGGGCATTACGGTTGATGCGCGGCTGCGGACCAGCAACAAGAAGATCTTCGCCATCGGCGACGTGGTCGGCCCATACCAGTTCACCCATATGGCCGGGTACCATGCGGGGATCGTCATCCGGAACCTCCTGTTCAAGCTGCCGGCGAAGGTCGATTACCGCGCCGTGCCCTGGGTCACCTATACGGACCCGGAACTGGCCCATGTGGGGATGACCGAGGCGCAGGCGAAGGACAATAAAGTCAGCGGGTTGAATATCCTGCGCTGGCCCTTCCACGAAAACGACCGAGCCCAGGCCGAACGCGAAACCCACGGCATGATCAAGGTTGTGCTGGACAAGAAGGGCCGGGTGCTGGGCGCGACCATCGCCGGGTCACGC
>CAXBEC010000314.1:0-4379 GCA_963974145.1 uncultured Alphaproteobacteria bacterium
AAGGAGCCGCATGGCACGATTTTCCGAAGACTGAGAACGCCATGGTCCAACTAAAAGCGTGTTAATTTCGGTTGAGACAACCATGGACCGGCTTACCGAATCATCGGCCATTGCCTCTATGCGGTGCAGCTTCCCTGCGGCTATATGCGAATCTATTAAGTCATGTATTGACATATATGTCAATTCTATTGTTGGTTACAAGATATGATTGTTGAGGAAATTCAACTATGAGTCTATTCAAGTTTTAGCCTAAATAATATAATTGGGGTCCTGTGCCAGTTTGCTAAATGCACTAACTATATTAAAGACGCCCGCACACCCCGCCCGGGCTCGCCGTCGGACCCGAACAAAATTTACACCGAAGCCGCCAGTCGCTATCGTCATGGGCTGAGGGGCAACAGCAGATGCGAGGGTGGGCCGTGGCACGGAATCATCGGGAATTTTTCCACGTCGATCTGGAACGGGACTGGGACAGCATCCCGGGGTATCCGCCCGGCTTTGCGTCCATCACCCTGACCGATACCCTTGACCCGAAGCGCCAGACCGGGCGGCGCACCCGGGTGTTGCGGATCGACCCCGGTGTGGTGCTGACCCGGCAGGTCGTGCATGACCATTGCGAGGAAGTGTTTCTGTTCCAGGGCGACCTGGTCGTCGGTTGCGACGAAACCGGTGCGGGCGGTGAAGTGTTCACCGCCCCGACCTATGCCATCCGCCCGGAAAACATCAGGCATGGGCCTTTCTCGTCCCGTGCGGGCTGCCTGATGTTTGAAAGCCATTATTACGAAGCCGAATCCTGACGCGGTGTAGTTTCCGCGAATCCCAGTACATCAATCCGGCGCGGTCCGGCCGCGGGAACGGGCCGGGCGACAATGCCTGCCGGGTTCAGTGCGTCAGGATCTGGTTGAGGAACATCTGGGTGCGTTCGCTTTCCGGGGTCGTGAAGAAGATTTCCGGCGGGGCGATTTCGACGATTTCGCCCTTGTCCATGAAGATCATCTTGTCGGCGACCGTCTTGGCGAAGCCCATTTCATGGGTGACGACGACCATGGTCATGCCGTCATCGGCCAGTTCGACCATCACGTCGAGCACTTCCTTGATCATTTCGGGGTCGAGGGCCGAGGTGGGTTCGTCGAACAGCATGACGCGCGGCTGCATGCACAGCGAGCGGGCGATGGCGACGCGCTGCTGCTGGCCGCCGGACAGCTGGCCGGGATATTTATAGGCCTGTTCGGGAATCTGCACGCGTTCCAGGTACTGCATGGCCAGCGCCTCGGCGTCGGCCTTGGGCATCTTGCGGACCAGCATGGGCGCCAGGGTCAGGTTGTCGATGATCCGCATATGCGGGAACAGGTTGAACGACTGGAACACCATGCCGACCTCGCTGCGCACGGCCTCGATGTTCTTGATATTGTCGGTCAGCTCGATGCCGTCGACGATGATCTTGCCGCCCTGGTGATGTTCCAGCCGGTTGATGCAGCGGATCATGGTCGATTTGCCGGAGCCGGAGGGGCCGCAGACCACCACGCGCTCGCCGCGGCGGATGCTGATATTCACGTCGCACAGGGCCTGGAAGTCGCCATACCACTTGTTGACGTCGATCAGTTCGATGGCCGTTTCGCCGTCCTGTTCTTGCTGTGTCATCGGGGATGCAGAATCCGTATTCATGGTTGGGGTTCCTAAAACTTTTTGCCTTCACCCAGCCAGCGTTCGACCAGCTGGCTGTATTTGGAAAGCGCGAAACAGAAGCAGAAATAGACGAAGCCGACGCACAGATACGCTTCGATGGTGAAGCGCCGCCATTCCGGGTCCTGCATGACGGCGGTGGTCGCCGTGAGCATGTCGAAGAGCCCGATGATGAGCACAAACGATGTGTTCTTGAACGCGGCGATGATGTGGTTGACGATCCCGGGAAGGGAAATGCGCAGGGCCTGCGGCAGGATGATCCGGATCATCGTCTGCCAGTAGCCCAGGCCCAGCGCCTCGGCGGCCTCGTACTGGCCGCGGGAGATCGCCTGCAGCCCGCCGCGGATCACCTCCGCCTGGTAACAGGCGAAGAAGATCGCCATCCCGACCATGACCCGCAGCAGCTTGTCGAAATCCAGCCCCTGCGGCAGGAACAGCGGAAAGACATTCACGGCGACGAACAGGATGGTGATGAGCGGCACGCCGCGCAGGCTTTCGATGAACACGACACTGACGGCCTTGACCGCGGGCATGCTGGAACGGCGGCCCAGCGCCAGCACGATGGCCAGCGGGAAGCCGATCACGAGCGTGCCGGAAAACAGGATCAGGGTCAGCGGCAGGCCGCCCCACTGGCTGTTGTCGACTTCCGGCAGGCCCAGGACACCGCCCCACATCAGGGTCAGGGTCGAGGCCAGGGTGAACAGCCAGACGGGGACCAGGATGCGGTACTGCCAGAAGGCGGGGATCATCGTGATGATGACGGCGGAAATATAGATGATCACCGCGACCAGCAGGCGCCAGTGTTCCTCATACGGATAGATCCCAAAGAACATCGGGCGGTGTTTTTCGCCGATGACGGCCCAGCAGGCGCCCGTCGCCTCGCGGCAGACCGTGTGGTCGGCGGCGACAAAGGTCGCGTTGATAAGGCCCCATTCCACGAAAGAGGGCAGCGCGTAGAACAGCACGACAAGACAGATGACCGTGACGAGCATGTTGAACGGGGTCTGGGCCAGGTTTTCCCGGATCCAGCGCAGCACGGGGATGCGCTCGATCGGCGGCGGCGGGCGCCGGCCGGATGTCGCGGCGGCGGTGCGTCCTGCGGTATCGGTAAGGCTGTTGTCCGTCATCTCTCAGCGCTCCTTGATGGCGACAACGCGGTTGTAGAAGTTCATGCAGACGGAAATCGTGATGCTGATCGACAGGTAGACCACCATCATGACCGCGATGGCCTCGACGGCCTGTCCGGTCTGGTTCAGGGTCGTGTTGCCGATATTGACCAGGTCGGGATAGCCGAGCAGGACGCCGAGCGATGAATTCTTGGTCAGGCTCAGATACTGGCTGGTGGTCGGCGGCACGATGACCCGCAGCGCCTGCGGCATGGTCACGTAGCGCATGATGAAACCCGGCCGCAGGCCCAGGGCGCGCGCCGCCTCGATCTGTCCCGCCGGGACGGACTGGATGCCCGCGCGGACGATCTCGGCAATGAAGGCGCCGGTATAGGCGGTGATGCCGACCAGCAGCGCGATGAATTCCGGGGACAGCGCCATGCCGCCCCTGAAATTGAAGCCGCGCAGGGCCGGGACATCCCAGACAAGCGGCGCGCCGAATGCCAGCCAGACCGCGAGCGGCGGCACGACGATCAGCGCCAGGGCGGGCCACAGGATCGGGATGTACTGGCCGGTGGCTTCGCGGCGCCGCTGCGCCCATTTGCGCAGATAGAACACGCCGACAATGCCCGCGACCAGCGCCGCGCCGATCCAGGGATGCGACGGGTCGGCTTCGGGCACCGGCAGCACCAGGCCCCGGTTCATCAAGAACGCGCCCTCGAAAGGGGTGAAGGCCTGGCGCGGCTGCGGCAGCAGGTGAATGACGGTGCCCCAGAAAATGACATGCAGCACCACGGGCACATTGCGGCAGATTTCGACATACCAGGACGCGATCGTGGACAGCAGCCAGTTTCGCGAGACGCGGGCGACCCCCATGAAGACGCCCAGGATGGTCGCGAAAATGATGCCGAAAAAGGCGACCATCAGCGTATTGAGAATGCCCACGACAAGGGCGCGGCCATAGGTGTCGGCCGCGCTGTATTCGATCAGCGTTTCGCCGATATCGAAGCCGGAACTGGTGGTCAGGAAGTTCCAGCCGGTGGCGATCCCCTGGCGCGCCAGGTTCTCGTTCACATTGGCGTAGAGCGACCACAGGAGAAAGAGCAGGCCGGCGCACAGGAGCACCTGATAGGCCAGGGCCCTGAAGCCTTCGCTGTTGAATATGGAATCGTCGGATTTTCTGGAGGCCATCTGTGTGGCGACTTTCATGCTTGTCGGGGATCGTGGGCGGGGGATGCAGGCGGTGCGGGGTTGCGCGGTCCGTACCGCCTGCACTGTCCCTGGGCAGAACCGTTCAGGCATGGCGCCTGAACGGCGGGTCGTCTTACTTCATCGGGAAGCCGTACATCAGGCCGCCTTCGGTCCACAGCTTGTTGATGCCGCGTTCCAGGTTCAGCGGCGGGCCCCAGTTACGCTCATAGATTTCGCCGTAATTCCCGACCTGCTTGATGATGTTGTAGGCCCAGTCCTTGCCGAGACCCAGCTTGGAACCGAGGTCATCCTTCACGCCCAGCAGTCGCTGGACGTTGATGTCCGTGGACTCGGCTTTCATCTTGTCGACATTCTCGGAGGTGACGCCCCATTCTTCGG
>CAXBEC010000315.1:0-4364 GCA_963974145.1 uncultured Alphaproteobacteria bacterium
GAACGGGCTTTTCCCAATTCTACCAGTGAATTGCCGGGTCTTGTCGCGAACGAGGCAAACTAATATCATTGTTAACGTTTCACCAGAATTATCGTAACTCTGGTGCATGGCATAGGGCTGTATGAAGTGGCCCTCGCCAGAGCAACAGGTCGTCATCCACCAAAGACAAGCGGCGTTCAGTAACCCTGTCATATGCGACCAAAGGCGCTTTTTATTTCATCAGAAAAAAGCCGCTAACGGCGCAGATCGATTTTTGGCTGCGGGGGCGAGGTCGGAAAGTTGACAAACTCTACGCGACGACGAAACTGCGCCGTTCCAAATTTGCCCGCAGCAGGAGTTACGCCGAATGGATTTTACGCTTTCCGAAGAACACCAGATGCTCAAGGATCTGGTGGCCCGTTTCGTCGATGACGAGCTCATGCCGCTGGAAACGAATGTTCTCGCGCGTGAAATCAAGGGCGAGGAATGCCGCCTGACCGCGGAGGAGGAAGCGCCCCTGCTGGAACAATGCAAGGAACTCGGCCTCTGGGGCCTCGACGTGCCGGAAGAATTCGGCGGCGCGGACCTGCCCGCCGTGGCGATGGTCGGGGTGAACGAGGAAATGGCGCGCACCATCGTGCCGTTCGATTTCCCGCCCGATTCGCCCAACCTGCACATGCTGATGGCGACCTGCGACGAGCGCCAGCGCAAACTGTATCTGGACCCCTATGCCAAGGGCGAGGCACATTCGGCGATTGCGATTTCCGAACCCGGCGCCGGTGGCGACCCGCAGGCGATGGCAACCACGGCGGTACAGGATGGCGACGACTGGGTGATCAACGGCCGCAAGATCTGGATCAGCCGCGCGGCCCGCGCCGATTTCATCATCGTCATGGCAGTGACCGAGAAGGGCAAGGGTGCGCATGGTGGCATCACCGCCTTCGTGATCGAAAAAGACACCCCGGGGATGATCATCGAGCGCGCCATCCCCATGCTCGCCGGGCATATCACCTATGAGCTCGTCTTCGACAATTGCCGGGTTTCGAAAAACCAGGTTCTGGGCAAGCTCGGTTACGGCTTCGCGCCAATGCAATTGCGCCTGACCGTGCGGCGGCTGCAGATCGGCGCCTGGTGCGTCGGCATGGCGCGCCGCGCGCTGGACATGATGTGCGAGCACGCCTCGCAGCGCGTCACCTTCGGCACGCTGCTGGCGGACCGGCAGGCCGTACAGTGGTGGATCGCCGATGCAGCGACGAAAATCCATGCCTGCCGGCTGATGGTCTATGACGCGGCGGTGAAACGGGATGCGGGTGACGAACTCCGCACCGAAGCCTCGATGCTCAAGGTCTTTGCCACCGAAATGGCGACCGAGGTCATCGACAATGCCATGCAGGCCTTCGGCGCGATGGGCATGACGAAAGAACTGCCGCTGCAGTTGATGGCGCAGAAAGTCCGGGTGATGCGGATGTATGAAGGCCCGAGCGAAGTGCACCGCATGGCCATCGCCCGCCGTACCCTGCGCGGCGAACGGTAGGAAAACACCGGGGCGGGCTGATTCAACCCGCCCCGGCGCCCGATATGTCCTAGCCCAGCTTGATCACCTTGCCCTCGTTATGCGAGCGCTCCATGGCGTCGATCAGCGTATGCCTCACGATAGCATCGCTGAACGCCGGCGCATCCGACTGCCCCGACTGCAGCGCGTCGGCAAAGCGGGCATAGGCCTGTGCGACATTCCGGCCCGGACCGGCGGCCAGGTCGGCCGGAATGAGCGTGTAGCGGGCCGGCGGGGTTGCCTCCGCCATGTCCCCGTCACCAATCGCCATATGAAGCTTGGTCGGCCCGATATTGAGGGATTTGGAGGTCAGCACCAGGGTCCCCTTGCGGCCATAGATTTCCAGGCAGATGCCGCTGGCATTCTGCGGCACACTGGCCACCTGGTAGCATACTTCGGCTCCGTTTTTGAGCACGCCCGCGGCGGTGACCGTATCCGGCGCGTCGACGGGGAAGTCTGCCCCGGTGACGGCGTGTTTCCACATGTCGATACGCGTTGTGACCCGTGCGCTGACCTCAGCGAATTCCCCCAGAATATGGCACAGCGCATCGATGGAATGCCCACCCGGGATGGTCATCGGGTTGGCGCCGTTCTTGCGGATCCCCTGCCAGATACGGCCGTCGCCGCGTGTGGGTATGGAATTGACCATCACTTTCAGATTGGCGGTCACGATATCGCCGATATCGCCATTGGCGACGATGTCGCGGGCATACATGACCGCCGGATCGCTGCGGCCCTGCAGCCCGACCAGCGTCTGCACCCCCGCCGCCCCGGCGCTGTCCGCCATTTCCTTCGCGTCGGCCAGGTCGGCCCCCAGCGGCCATTCGCAACATACCGGCTTCTTCGCCTTGATCGCGGCCATGACCAGTTGTTTGTGCAGCGGCACGCGTACGACAACAGCGACGAGGTCGACTTCGGGATGGGCGACCATCTCCTCCATATTGCTGAAGGCCAGTCCGGCGCCGAATTTCGCCGCCGAGGCCTTCGCGGTTTCCTCATGCGCGGTGCAAACCGCCTTCAGCTCGTAGCCGGGCAATGCCTGCAATGCCGGCACATGCGCATTGGCGCCCCAGCCGCTGCCGCCCGGCGTCACAGTCGCCCCGACGATCCCCACCCTGATTTTATCTGCCATGATCTTTCCCTTGCCTGAAAATTTCAGCGACGAATCGCCGGATGGTTGATATTAGCATGCGTCGCCCGCTCAGGGCACCGGCACCCCGATCGATTTCAGCCGCGTTTGCGCCCGCGCCGCGCGCTCCTTCAGGCCGGCGAGATAGGTGCTGACATCGCTGCCGGGCAGGTTCAGCGCCCGGCAGCCCATCTGCCAGTATTCCGCGATCTGCGCCTCGGTCTCCGCCGAGCCCCGGGAAATCTTGCCGTTCGCCAGGCAGGCGTCCACGATCTTTTTCATCGCCGCCTTGAACTTGGGGTGTTCCAGGTCGAGATGCACGCCGAGCTGGGCGCTGAGGTCCGAATGACCATAGGCGATCATGTCGATACCCTCGACGGCGGCGATGGCCTCCACATTCTCCAGCCCCTCCAGCGACTCGATGGAGGGGCACAGGATGACATTTTCGTTCGCCCACGGCGCGTATTCAGTGGCGTGCCGGGCGCCATGGCTCTTGTATTGCGTATGCGGTCCCTGTCCGGAGAGACCACGGTTGCCGATGGGCGGGTATTTGGCCAGTTGCACGATGGCACGCGCCTCCTCGGCATTGTCCACCTCGGAGATCTGGATGCCCATGATACCCTGGTCCAGGATACCGGGGATCATATGCATGAAGGACTTGTGCAACCGCACGACGGGTGACACGTCGGTTGCCTGGAACCAGCCCGCCAGCCTGGCGATGGTCTCGATGTCGAAAGCGCCGTGCTCGTGGTCGATCGTGACATAGTCGAACCCCGACTCCTGAATGATCCACGGAATGCCGTGCGAGGTAAATTCCTTGATCTGCGTCCCCAGCGCCGCCCGCCCCTCGCGCACCGCGCGCCTGATGCTGTTTTCCTTCATGGCCGTACCCTCCCTGCCGTGTTTGCGCCTATTACGCGAGTGTCGGACACCGGGCACCGTATGGCAATACGCCCCATGGGCAGGCGTACCGTCCACGCCCGCAGGTTCGGTGCCGCCGATTTTTTTGCCGGGTCAGGGTCGCCCTCAGGCGAAGGCGGGGCCGTGGGTCCACCCTACCAGGGATTGACGGAAACCGCTTGTCACCGGACCGACCCGGTGCAGCGTCGTCGCGGCGAATACGATCGCCGTGCCGAGGTGCCGGGGCGACGGAAAGACGCGGCCGTCGGCATTGATTTCAAGATCGCCGCCAACGTACTGGCCCGGATCGGTGAGCTGCACCGACAATGTCAGTTTCCGTCGTCCGGCGACCCGGCCCTGGCCGCGGTCGATGTGCCAGTCGTAGTAATGGCCCGGACCATAGGCCGCCAGTTGCAGCCGTTCGTCGAATCCGTCGAGGATGAATCCGAACAGGTCGCGGTTGGCGTCCGCGGCCAGCCGTGCCATGCGGGCCGAAACCCAGGCGCTGTCTTCGCTTTCCGGCAGCCAGACGAGCGACGATTTGCGGATATTCGAATCCGTCTGCCCTGCCACCAGGCCGCCGTCATGGCCCTCCTGGCCGTCGGCAAGACCCGTAATCCGGAAACATTCGTCAGGGGAAAACGCATCGGGGATGACATGCCAGAACCGGAGTGGCCTGACGCCCGCCAACAGGGTCGATCCGCTATGCATTTTTCAGGGTTCCGGGGTCAGAGGCGCGCACAACGCATGCGCCGCCGGTCTGTACGCCTAATTTACCGGATAAGATAGCACCATCGCATGGGC
>CAXBEC010000316.1:0-4353 GCA_963974145.1 uncultured Alphaproteobacteria bacterium
AATTCTGCACATGAAAATCAAGCTGCTGCGCGCCGCCTGATAATCCCGCGCGGCGGCTTCCCCGTCGCTACTTTTTCTGCCCGACCCGGCGCAGGGCTGCGTTCATCAGGATAACCGGACCAACCCCGGCCAGGACGACAAACAGTGCCGGCAGGGCGGCCTGTTCCAGCAATTCATCCTTGGCAAACTGGTACACATAGGTCGCCAGCGTCTCGAAATTGAAGGGCCGCAGCAGCAGGGTCATCGGCAGTTCCTTCATCACGTCGACAAAGACCAGCAATCCCCCGGCCAGGAAGGAACTGCGGACCAGCGGCAACACGACCTGTCCCAGGCTCTGTGGAAAATTCCGGCCCAGCACGCGGCTGGCGTTCAGCATGTTGGGCGGCAGCCGGCCGACCCCCGATGTCACCGCGCCATACCCGACTGCCAGAAAGCGGACGGTGCAGGCCAGCAGGACAAGGCCGATTGTCCCGGTCAGGAAACCGCCGGTAGCCGGCCCCGTCACCCAGTCCCGGATCGAATCGATGCCATTGTCCAGTGCGCCCGAAAACGCCACCACGCCAATAGCCAGAATAGTGCCCGGAAAGGCATAGCCGGTCGAACATACCGCCGTCATCACCTTCAGGAACGGGCTGCCGCGATAGGTCGACACGAAAACCATGAAACCGGCCAGCGCCATGACCGCCAGCGCGACCATCAGGGCGATCCCGATGGAATTGAATGCGACAGTCGCGACCGCCGCCATATCGGTATCCGTATACCCAAGCAGCACGAAATGTACGAGCACCGATACCGGCACCAGAAAGCCGATCGCAACCGGCGTCAGGCAGATGAGCACGCAGGCGGCGGCGCGCAGGGGCGATGCGCGCTCCGTTGCGACCCCGACGGCGCGGCGGCTGGTATCCGTATAGCGGCGGCGCGACCGCGCGAAATATTCCAGCGCCAGCAGGGCGATGACAAACAGGAATGACGCCGAGGCAATCTGCGCCGCCGCCGGAAGGTTGTTCATGCCCAGCCAGACATTGAAGATGCCGAGCGTCAGCGTCTGTACCGCAAAATATTCGACCGTCCCGAAATCGGACATGGTTTCCATCAGCACCAGGGCGAGCCCGGCGATGATCGCCGGCCGCGCCATCGGCAGCCCGACATGGCGGAACAGGTTTTTATCGTGGATCTGGGCGATCTCGAACAGTGAATAGGGTGTCAGCTTGAACGCCGTCCGCGCCATCATATAGACATAGGGATACAGCACCGCCCCCATGACCAGGATCGCCCCGCCCAACGACCGGATTTCGGGGAACCAGTAATCCCGCGCGGATTGCCAGCCGAACAGCGTCCGCAGCGTGCCCTGCACCGGCCCGGCATATTCCAGGAAATCGGTATAGGTATAGGCGATGATATAGGCCGGCACGGCGGCGGGCAGAAGCAGCAGCCATTCCAGCGAACGCCGGCCCACGAAGTCATACCGTGTGACGACCCAGGCCGTGCTGACACCAAAAAGCAGGCTGAGCGATCCGACCCCACCCATCAGCAGCAGCGTATTCGCGATATAACCGGGCAGCACGGTCTCGGACAGGTGCTGCCACAAGCCTTCGCTGTCGCCGGTCGCCGCATAGAAAACCGCCAGAATCGGTCCCAGCAGGAACACGGCACACAGCAGCGTCAGAACCGACCAGCGGTTGGGAAAACCCAAGGATGTCCTGGCCGGCCCTGTGGTTTCCGCGCTTACCATCCAACCCGATCGATAATTTTCTGCGCTGCCGGCGCCAGTTCGGCGATGCGGGAAATCGGCAACTGGTCTTCCTTGAAATCACCCCAGGACTGCAATTCCGCCGACGCGGGCACGGCAGGATTGACCGGATATTCGAAATTGATTTCGCCGTATAGCTTCTGTGCCTCGGGACCCGTCAGGAATTCCAGGAACTCGATGGCAAGCTGCTTGTGTTTGGAATACTTCGCAACGCCGCCGCCGGAAATATTGACGTGGTTACCGCGGTCGTTCTGGTTGGTGAAGACGATGTCGACCGCCTCGGCCCATTTCCGCTTTGCCGGGTCTTCATCGTATTTCAGCTTGCCGAAATAATAGTTATTGATGATGGCGACATCGCAGACTCCTTCGAATACCGCCTTGATCTGGGCGCGGTCATCACCCTGCGGTCGGCGGGCCAGGTTCGCCACGAAACCGCGCGCCCATTCCTCCGCCTTCGCCTCGCCATGCGCCGCGATCAGCGACGCGGTCAGCGCCCGGTTATAGACGTGACTGCCGGGGCGGGAACACAGCCGGCCCTGCCATTTCGGGTCCGCCAGATCCTCGATGCGTTCGATCGCCCCCTTCGCCACGCGGTCCTTCGACACCGCGACGATCCGCGCCCGCTTCGACAGGGCGAACCAGCGGTTCTTCGGATCGCGCAGATGCGCCGGGATGTTCTTTTCCAGTACAGCCGATTCAATCGGCGCCAGCAGATCCTTGTCCGCATAGACCATCAACCGCCCGATATCGACCGTCAGCACCAGATCGGCGGGGCTGTTTTCCCGCTCGGCCTGCAGCCGTTGCGCCAGCCCGAGGGAGGCATACACGATATTGACCTTCACCCCGGTTTTCGCCGTATAGGCGTCAATGAAGGGGTTGATCAGAAACGGTTGCCGGTGCGAATAAATATTCAGCTCTTCGGCGGCGCGGGCGCCGGCCGGATAAAGAAAAGACGCCAGCACGGCGCCGATTCCCGCCCATCGCATCACGTGTCGTTTCAGCTTGCCGCGCATTCCCATTACCTTGAAAGCCTGCATAAAATTCCTCGTTCCAACGAATATATAGTCACCGATGATCCGCGCTGCATCAAGGACGGGCCGACAATACAGGCCTTTTAAGCCATGCGCGGTCGCGTGCAAATCCCCGCCGAGGCCGTAACGGATCGGCTCGTCTTTTTTTGACAGATACAGACTGCCCCCGGCCCAGTCCCAGATGGCCAGCGCCATGCCGAAATTCCGGTCATGGTGACGGGGATCGGCGGAATGGTGGACCTGATGCTGCGCCGGCGAAATCAGGAAGCGTTCCACGACCCGGCCATATGAAATCGGCACATGCGAATGGCGCAGGTTGGCCCCGGTCACATTGAACACGAACAGAAGCGCATTCGCACCGAGCACGGTAACAAGATCCACCCGGTCGCCAAAGAAGAATACGAAGACCGATATCCCCGCCGCCTGTACGACCGTGCTGCGCAATGCGAAGAGAACGCCTTCCACCGGGTGCGTCCGGTAGACGGTCATCGGCGTCATCGTCTCCGCGGAATGATGTACCTTGTGAAAGGCCCACAGCACCGGCCAGCGGTGCAACAGCCGGTGCAGGCCGTATTTCGTGCCATCGTCGAGCAGGAACTGGCAGATCGTGAAGCCGGCCATCACCGCCCAGACCGGCAAATCCGGCCACAGCGACAGCCGGGTTCCGAAGCCGACGTGCAGCCATTCGAACAGCAATGCGGCCAGTGTCAGCCGGGCCAGCAGCATCGGGGACAATACCAGCATCACGGCCTGGTTGATGATGAAAAGCCGGTAGTCCCCTTTCGCCGAGGAAGACCACCAGATATGGCGATTGAACAATTGCCGCCGCGCCTGCTGCAACCCGCCGCGGATATCGTTGCGCGAGGACAGCAAAACAGCCGCTACGGCAATTGCCAGCGCGGCCAGCAGATACCCTATAAAAACCCGTTTCTGCGGATTGGCGAATGAATCGCCAAGGGCTGTCAGGTAATCGAGGAACATGATGTCCTTTGTCAAATCGACCGGAGAACCGGCCGGAATGCATCGCACTGCATTCCGGCCGGATATTCCCGAAGCCTAGTCGTTTTCGGCGCTTTTGCCCGGGCCGAGTTTCTTCACAAGATCCGACATGCCCGCCAATACGTCATGATTCCGTGCGCGGACGCCGAATTCATCGACCATCAGCTTCTGGACCTTGACCATATGCAGCATATATTCGCCAAGCGACGGTGCCTCGCCCTTCACATAGTTGCCCTTGCTGTCCACATCGACAACCTGGCTCTGGTTCACGAGCACAGGGCCGAAACCGACCAGCCGGTTGAGCTTGACGGCGGTTTCACCGAGATTCCGGCGACCGGTCTGCAGCGCCATCGAGAAGCCTTTCAGCTCTCCCCAGTGATTGACGTAATCTTTCAGGACCTTGCCCGTATCGCCATTGGCATCGAGGATAATCTGCAGTTTTTCCAAATCCTTATAGGCTTCCCCGGCGTATTTGAAGGTCGCCTCCGCCAGCACCTTTTCCCAGTTGCTTTCAATCACGCCCGCATAGCCGCGCAATTCGCTGCGCTGGGCATCGGTCAGCTTCTCGCCCTT
>CAXBEC010000317.1:0-4344 GCA_963974145.1 uncultured Alphaproteobacteria bacterium
CGCAGATCAGCATCGATTCCGAAGAGGCCCTGGCGGCGGCGCTGGAACGCAAGGATATCGTTCTGCGTGGCGAGGGTGATGTTCAGACCGCCGTTGACGGCAGCGACGCCAAGAAAATCTTCAAGGAAATGAAGGCCGGCAAGGTTACCGCCCATCGCGTCCCGGTCTATGACGGTATCGGTGAAATCCATCACGCGCTGGAAAGCGGCAATCTCACGCTGCATACGCGGGTCAAGGCCATCACCAAGACCTTCGACGAAAACGGCAAGCCGATCACGAAGCGGGTCACAACCACCCCGGGCCGCATGCTGCTGGGCGAAATTCTGCCCTACAACCCGAACACGCCGTTTGAAACGATCAACCGCCTGTTGACCAAGAAAGACGTGCAGAACGTTATCGACATCGTCTACCGCCATTGCGGTCAGAAAGAGACGGTCATTTTCTGTGACCGGCTGATGGCGATCGGGTTCAACTGGGCCTGTCGCGCGGGCCTGTCCTTCGGCAAGGACGACATGGTCGTGCCGAAGGCCAAGGATGCGCTGATCGCCGGGGCGCATGAAAGCGTCAAGGAGTTCGAGCAGCAGTATCTCGACGGCCTGATCACACAGGGTGAAAAATACAACAAGGTCGTCGACGTCTGGTCGAACTGCACGGATCGCGTTGCCGAGGAAATGATGAAGGAGATTTCCTCTCCTGTTTCAGGCAAGCCGGAAAATTCCGTCTATATGATGGCGCATTCCGGCGCGCGTGGTTCCGCGGCGCAAATCAAGCAGCTTGCGGGCATGCGTGGTCTGATGGCCAAGCCGTCCGGTGAAATCATCGAGACGCCGATTATTTCCAACTTCAAGGAAGGCCTGACCGTTCTCGAGTACTTCAACTCCACTCATGGCGCGCGTAAGGGCCTGGCGGATACGGCGTTGAAGACCGCCAACTCGGGTTATCTGACCCGCCGTCTGGTCGATGTGGCGCAGGATTGCGTCATTATCGAAGTCGATTGCGGTACCAAGGAGGGGCTCACCATGCGCCCGGTCATCGAAGGCGGTGACCTGATTGATCCGTTGTCCGAGCGGATCGTCGGTCGTACGGCCGCCGATGACGTGGTTGATCCGCAGTCCGGCAAGGTCCTCGTCAAGAGCGGCGAACTGATCGACGAAGAAAAGGTCGAATTGATCGATGAGGCGGGGATTGACGAGGTCAAGATCCGGTCTGTGCTGACCTGCGAAAGCAAGGGCGGTGCCTGCGCGAACTGTTACGGCCGGGACCTGTCCCGTGGCACGTCGGTCAATATCGGTGAAGCGGTCGGCGTCATTGCGGCGCAATCGATCGCTGAGCCCGGTACGCAGCTCACCATGCGGCCCTTCCATATCGGTGGTGCGGCACAGCGTGGTGCGGAAATCTCGTCGGTTGAATCCAGCATCGACGGCACGCTGTCGATCAGCAATGACAACATGGTCTTTGACTCGAACAAGCGCCCGGTTGTCATGGGGCGGAACACCGAACTGGTTCTGCGTGATGACAAGGGCCGGGAACGGGCCCGTCATCGGGTACCATACGGTGCGCGTCTGAGTGTCGCTGATGGTGAAACCGTGACACGGGGCCAGCGGATTGCCGATTGGGATCCGTATACCATTCCGATCATCTCCGAAAAGGACGGTATCGCCCATTACGTCGATATCCAGGACGGCGTCACCATGCGTGAAGCGGTTGATGAAGCGACAGGTATCGCCAGCAAGGTGATCGTCGACTGGAAGCATCAGCCGCGCAGTGCCGATTTGCGTCCCCGGATCACGTTGCGGGACGACAAGGGCGAGGTCGTCAACATGCGTGACGGTGTCGAGGCCCGCTATTTCATGTCGGTCGACTCAATTCTGTCGGTCGACAACGGCGCCAAGGTCCATGCCGGTGATGTGCTGGCCCGTATCCCCAGGGAATCGTCGAAGACACGCGATATCACGGGTGGTCTGCCGCGGGTGGCGGAGCTGTTCGAGGCCCGCAAGCCGAAGGATTTCGCGATTATCAGTGAAATCGATGGCCGGGTCGAATTCGGCAAGGATTACAAGACGAAGCAGCGGATTGTCGTGCGTCCGGACGATGCGGACCAGGAAGCGATGGAATACCTCATTCCCAAGGGCAAGCATATTACGGTCCAGGAGGGCGATTACGTTCAGCGTGGCGACGCGCTGCTCGATGGCAATCCGGTGCCGCATGATATCCTGCATGTCATGGGCGTCGAGGCGCTGGCCGCCTATCTCGTTTATGAAATCCAGGAGGTCTACCGGCTGCAGGGCGTGAAGATCAACGACAAGCATATCGAAGTGATCGTCCGCCAGATGCTGCACAAGGCCCAGGAAGAAGGCGGCCGCCCCGCGCGGGGCAATCCCGTCCTCCAGGGGATTACCAAGGCGTCGCTGCAGACCAAGTCCTTCATTTCCGCGGCATCCTTCCAGGAAACCACGCGGGTGCTTACCGAAGCTTCGGTCAGCGGCAAGATGGACAGCCTGGACGGCCTCAAGGAGAACGTCATCGTTGGCCGCCTGATTCCGGCGGGCACGGGCAGCTTCATGAACCGGATGCGGCAGGTTGCCACAGAGCGGGACAGCGAACTCGCGATTGCGGCGGAAAAAACGGCGGCCCTGGATGCTGAAGAATCATCCTCGGAGCAGCAGGAAGCCGTCTGATCGATAGAATCGGGCTGTTGAAACTGGCTCTGCGCAATTATCTTTCGTTTGCGCAGGGCCATTTTCATGTCAGGCCCGGATGCGGTAACCCTACGGAATATGGGAAAAAACGGCGTATGTTTTGCTTGACGCCCCATAGGGCCGTCACTAGTATGCGCGAACTTTCAAAGGGGCTGGCAGTAGGCCTTGGCTGTGAACGCGATAAGATCGCGGCCTAGACGCAGGACCCGAACGTCTGGAAGAAATATAGGCCGGTTTCGGCTGTTGGATTTAGCACCTGCATGGTGACCGGTCGCTGACTGGAAGCCTGTTGTGCATTTTGTGCTCGTAATCTGCTGAAAAGCGAAGGTTGCGGGGCGCATTTCGGTGGCGCCACCGGGATGCGCTGAAATGTTTTTGGCGTGTATGACAATTGAGTGAGGACGGCACATGCCGACGATTAACCAGTTGATCCGTAAGCCGCGCAAGGCACCCCCGGCGCGCACCAAGGTTCCCGCACTGGAAGCGTGCCCGCAGAAACGTGGTGTTTGCACCCGCGTGTACACGACCACGCCGAAGAAGCCGAACTCGGCCCTGCGTAAGGTTGCCCGTGTGCGTCTGACCAATGGTTTTGAAGTGACGAGTTATATTCCTGGTGAAGGTCACAACCTGCAGGAACATTCCGTTGTCATGCTGCGTGGCGGTCGCGTGAAGGATCTTCCCGGTGTCCGTTATCATATCATCCGCGGCACGCTTGATACGCAGGGTGTCGGTGATCGGCGTCAGCGCCGGTCGAAATACGGCGCGAAGCGGCCGAAGTAAGAAGAGGATCGATAGATGTCGCGACGACGCAAGGCAGAGAAGCGCGAAATCCTGCCAGACGCAAAATTTGGTGACCTCGTGGTCAGCAAGTTCATTAACTGCTTGATGCTGGACGGCAAGAAGTCCGTCGCCGAACGTATCGTTTACGATGCGTTTGACGAGATTGCGACCAAGACAGGCAGTGACCCGGTCAAGACGTTCCACGATGCGCTGGAAAATATCCGGCCGCATATCGAGGTTCGATCGCGGCGTGTCGGTGGCGCGACGTATCAGATCCCGGTTGAGGTTCGGTCCGAGCGTGCCCAGGCACTCGCGTTCCGTTGGCTGATCGGTGCGGCGCGCGGGCGTTCGGAGTACACCATGACGGCGCGTCTGTCCGGTGAGCTGATGGACGCATCCGCCAGTCGCGGCAACACGATCAAGAAGCGCGAAGATACGCATCGGATGGCGGAAGCCAACCGCGCCTTTTCGCATTATCGCTGGTAATTTTACAGAGTCGTTGAGAGCGCATCATGCCCCGTACTACGCCCATCGAGAAGTACCGCAACATTGGTATCATGGCGCATATCGACGCCGGTAAAACGACGACGACAGAGCGTATCCTGTACTATACGGGCCGGTCGCATAAGATCGGCGAAGTCCATGACGGCAATGCGACCATGGACTGGATGGAACAGGAGCAGGAGCGCGGCATTACGATTACGTCGGCCGCGACGACCTGTAACTGGCGCGACCATCGTATCAACATCATCGACACGCCCGGTCACGTGGATTTCACCATTGAAGTGGAGCGCAGCCTGCGCGTCCTCGATGGTGCGGTCGCCGTTTTCGACAGTGTGGCGGGCGTGGAGCCGCAGACCGAAAC
>CAXBEC010000318.1:0-4331 GCA_963974145.1 uncultured Alphaproteobacteria bacterium
AGCGCAACCTTGCCAAGGTTGAAGTCGTGAGTTCGAATCTCATCGCCCGCTCCAATTTTTTCCGGCACATCATCCTGTTCTGAATTGGTTGACGCGTGACATGTCGCGGCGACGAAAAACTTTTGTTAAGGCTTTTCGTCCATCTTTCACGGTCCCAAGAGGGTTAACACCCGCGAAAGGATCTGTCGTTCGTGGATAATCCGTACCACAGCCGCCTGCAACAGTCTGGCGGCATAATCCTGCGTCTTATTGCGTCGATAACGGCCGTGGCGTTCGCCGCCGCGGGTGGCGGCATCCTGATGCTATTTGGGCTCTCAGCGGGCGCGGACCCTGGTATCGACCTGTCTGCACCGTTCGTTCAACTGGTCGTCTTTGGATGCCTGGCTGCGTTGGTGTCAGGCCTTGCTGGAATATTACTGTATCGCAAGGTATCGGCCACCATACGGGATGCAGGCCGGGAAATGGCTGCGCTGGCCAAGAACGAAAGTATCATGCGCGCGTATTTTACGCACTGCCCGTGGCCTGTTACGATTGTCGATCCCGACGGGCGCTACCAGTTCGTGAGCAAAGCCTTCGAAGAATCGCTGCAAACGCCGAAGGAAACCATCATCGGGAAAACAGTGAGGGCACGCCGGTCGAAGGCGTTTAGCGAGAGCGTCCTGTCGCACCAGCGCCGTGTCCTGGAAACCGGCATGACGATATCCGAAGTTCGGACAGAATCCCCCGACAGACCCGATCTGAATGAACGGATATCGACGAAATTTCCCATATTTGACAATAGGGGAAAGGTTACCGGAATCGGAACCTATATTACGGATATTTCCGACCTCCGGCGCACCGAGAAGGCGCTTCGGACGAGCGAAAACCGGCTCACGGCTATATTTGAGAATATGCCGTTCGGTTTCAGCCTGAAAGACCTGGACGGCCGATATCAGATCGTGAACAAGCCCTATGCGGACCGGTTCGGTATGGAAGCGGACGAAATGATTGGCCGTACAATGTTCGATATCTCCCGGGTATCCGCCCGCGCAGAGGAACTGACGGCAATAGAACAGGGCGTTGCAGAAAACGGTGGCGTTGTCACAACGGAGCTCACGCTGACCGGGGCGGGTGGCAAGCAGGAGAATTTTATTGTCCTCAAATTCCCCACTTATTCTGACAATGGCGATGTCGCCGGTATCGGCACGTTCGCCATCGACATTACGACGCAGAAGCAGACCGAGGAGGCGTTGAAAAAGAGTGAGCGCCTGTTGCGAAGCATTTTCGACAATTCTCCTTCCGCGATCACGATGAAGGGGCTGGATGGCCGTTATCAACTGGTCAGCCGTCATATCCAGGATTGGTACGGCACATCGGCGTACAATGTCGAAGCAACGACAGCGGATGAAGTGTTCCCCGAACCCATAGCGACCTGGGCGACCAAACAGGATCAGGACGTCGTAACGCAAAACAGAACCCTGGTCGTGGAAACGGACCATATCTTCCGGGACGGGACGGTACATCGGGTCGTTATCAGCAAATTTCCGGTGCCGGGATCGGACGGAAAACCAGTCGGTATCGGCAGCATCGTCACCGACGTCACGGCGCAACGGAAATCCGAGGAGCAGTTGCGACAGGCGCAAAAAATGGAAGTCGTCGGGCAGCTTACGGGTGGTGTCGCCCACGACTTCAATAACCTGCTTGGCGTGATCATCGGCAATCTCGATTTTCTGAAATCAACGATCGAAGGCGACACGCGGTCGACGAAGCTGATCGAAAACGCCATGAAAGCGGCGCATAACGGTGCGGAATTGAACCGCCGCCTCCTGGCATTCTCGCGCAAACAGCCATTGGCGCCGAAGCTGCTGGAACTGAACGATCATGTCGCCGGGATGTATGACATTCTGGCGCGGAGCCTCGGTGAAAACATTAATATTACGACGACGTATTGCGCCGAATTATGGCCGTGTATCGCCGATCCCGCGCAGGTTGAAAGCGCATTGCTCAATCTGGCCGTGAATGCCCGTGACGCCATGCCGGATGGCGGGGTGCTGAAACTTGAAACCCGGAATGTTGAAATTCAGTCAGGCCCGGACCGGCCGGCGCCGAACCTTGAACCGGGTCTCTATATCATGCTTTCGGTGTCGGATACGGGCATGGGTATGCCGCCGGAAGTGCTCGAACACGCCTTCGAACCGTTTTTCACGACCAAGGATGTCGGAAAAGGCTCCGGTCTGGGGTTGAGCATGGTGTTCGGCTTTGCACGTCAGTCCGGGGGGGATGTTTCGATCCAGAGCGTATCCGGCAGCGGAACAACGGTTTCCCTGTTCCTGCCCAAAGCAGACGTGACAGATATTGTCGTGGAGCAGTCTGCGGAGGAATTTCAGCCGCGATCCTGTGGAGAGACCATACTGGTCCTGGAGGATAATCCGGAGATGATGGAAGTCTGTCAGAGGTTCCTGCGCAATCTCGGATACGATGCCATCGCTGCTGAAAATGGACGGGCGGCGAAGGCGATTCTTGATCGTGAGCCACATATCGATGCGCTGTTATGCGATGTCGTGCTGCCCGGAGAGTTGAGCGGTCCGGAATTCGCGCAAACCTTCATGCAGCGTTATCCCGCGGGCCGGGTGCTGTTTATCTCCGGCTACACGCCCGACGGGTTAAATTTTCCAGCGGGCATTGAATCCAATGGCACGCTCTTGCAAAAGCCCTTCACCAAGGCACAACTCGCGCTGCGTCTTCGCGCCGTGCTGGACGGCGCAGTACAGCGCCGGGCTATATCCGGCTGATCTGCCGATGAATGTGGTGCCGTCAGGTCGTCAGGGCGCTACTTGAAACGCACCTTGATGATTTCGTAGTCCTTCTGGCCGCGCGGCGTGACAACCTCGACTGATTCGCCGACACTCTTGCCGATCAACGCTCGGGCGATGGGGGCGGCAATGGACAGCCGGCCCTTGGTGACATCGGCTTCGTGTTCGCCGACGATCTGATAGGTCGTTTCCTCATCGGTATCTTCATCGGCAATCGTGACCGTGGCGCCGAACTGCACTCGCTTGCCGCTCAACTTGCTGACATCGATGACCTCGGCGCGGCTGATCTTGTCCTCAATCTCCGCAATCCGGCCCTCGATAAAGCTCTGACGTTCCCGGGCAGCATGATACTCGGCGTTTTCCGACAGGTCGCCATGGGCGCGCGCTTCGGAAATCGCCGCGATGACGGCGGGTCGCTCAACGGATTTCAGCGTCCGTAATTCTTCCTGCATGTCGTCATAGCCGGAAGTGGTCATCGGGTATTTTTGTATCGTATCCATTCGAAATACCTACTCGAATTCTGATATGAAAACGTTAACCCGCCAGCCTTACCTGCTACAGGAGGCCGCTGGATACGTTATCATATCACGGGTCATGAAAGGTGTGGGAAACTCGAAATCCGGGAAAAATTAATGCGCGGCACTAAAATAGGATTGCAGGGGCGCAACTTCAAGGGACCCTGTGCGAATTGCCTGCACCGCCCGGGTTGCAGCGCGTGCGCCGGCGACGGTCGTGTAATAGGGAACGTTCCGCATCAGGGCAGTCCGGCGCAGGCTGAAGCTGTCTTCCACCGCCTTGCGGCCTTCCGTGGTGTTGAATATCAGATGGACGTCGCCGTCGATCATGGCATCGACAATATGCGGCGGACCTTCCAGCACCTTGTTGACCTGCCGGACCTCCAGGCCATGCTCTGCGAAATATCGTGCGGTGCCGCCGGTGGCGATAATCTCGAATCCCATGCCAACCAGTTCCTTGGCCAGGACAGTGACGGCAGCCTTGTCTTCATCGCGGACGGAAATAAACACGGTCCCTTCGCGCGGCAGGTCGACGCCGGCGCCCAGCTGCGCCTTGGCGAAGGCACGGGCGAATTCGCTGTCCAGGCCCATGACCTCGCCGGTTGATTTCATTTCCGGACCCAGCACCACATCCACGCCGGGGAACCGGGCAAAGGGAAATACCGCTTCCTTCACCGCGACATGCTTTCCGACCGGGTGGCCGTCCAGGTCGAAATCGGCCAGCTTTTCGCCGGCCATGACCCGCGCGGCAATCTTGGCGATCGGCACGCCGGTCGCCTTCGCGACGAACGGCACGGTGCGGCTGGCCCGGGGGTTGACCTCGATGATGTAAACGTCGCCATCCTTGATTGCGTACTGGATGTTCATCAGCCCGACCACATTCAGCCCGTGCGCCAGCATTTCGGTCTGGCGGCGGATTTCCGCAATCACGTCCTCGGACAGGGAATAGGGTGGCAGTGAACAGGCGCTGTCACCGGAATGGATACCGGCTTCCTCGATATGTTCCATGATGCCGGCGACATGC
>CAXBEC010000319.1:0-4324 GCA_963974145.1 uncultured Alphaproteobacteria bacterium
TTGATCGTCGCCTGCGACATGGCGATGCCTTCCTGGCTGGCGCCGTTGTAATCGGGGTTGTAGGGGATGCCGACTTTCTCCGCCGCCTGGATCATCTTGTCGAAGAGGGGGCTCAGCTTGCCGGAATCCGTCACCTTCAGCAGCCCGTCGCGGCCGCGGAATTCATCCGACCCGCCGTCATAGGATTCCATCCGCTTGAAGATCGGCAGGACATCCTGGTAGCTCCAGCCGCGATTGCCGAGCTGCGCCCAGTGGTCGTAATCCTGCGCCTGGCCGCGCGTGTAGACCATGCCGTTGATCGAGCTCGACCCGCCCAGCATCTTGCCGCGCGGCACCTCGATATTGCGCTGGCCGCTGCCTTCATCGGCTTCGGCGCTGTAGCACCAGTTGACCTTCGGATTGTCGATCAGCTTGGCGACCCCGGCGGGGATGCGCGACCACAGATAGCCCGACCCTTCGGTACCGGCCTCCAGGCACAGCACCCGGAATTCGCCGCTGGCGCTCAGCCGGTTGGCCAGCACGGCGCCGGCCGAACCCGCGCCGACAATGATGTAATCGTAAGTGCTTGTATCCATGGCTTGTCCGTCTCCCCTTGCGCGCTCCGCTGGCGGCGAAAGGATAGGTGTGGGGCAAAGCCAAGTCAAAGCACGCGGCACCGGCCGCGGCGCGACAGTTTTGACCTGCCATTGTCCCTGCGCCTAATCTTCGGGGAAGTCCGCCACGCCGTATCCGGTTCGGCACAGGCACAAAAGGAGAATTCCATGCGCGTCATTCTGCTGGGTACCGGCACGCCGGTCCCCTCGCTGCGCCGGATGAGTTCCGGCTACCTCGTCGACCTCGGCGACAAGGGCGTGATCCTGCTCGACCACGGTCCCGGCGCCTATCACCGGATGCTCGAAGCCGGCTACGCCCCGACGCAGGTGACCGACGTCTTCTTCAGCCACCTGCATTTCGACCACTGCCTGGATTACCAGCGGCTCGTGCTGACCCGCTGGGACCAGTCTTCCGGCAGCACGCCGGAACTCAACGTCTATGGCCCGCCGCCCATCGGCCGGATGACCGAACTATGCTTCGGGCCCGACGGCATCTGGGACCCCGACCTCACGGCGCGCACGCAGCACCCGCTCAGCCTGCAGGTCTATGCCGCGCGCGGCGGCGTGCCGCCCCGGCCCCGCCCCGCGCCGGTGGTGCGTGAACTCGGCAATGGCGACACGGTCGATGGCAATGGCTGGCGCGCGGCGGTGCGCAGCGTACGCCATGCGCAACCCTATCTCGCCTGTTACGGAATCCGGCTGGAAACGCCGGCGGGGACCGTCGCCTATACCGGCGATACCGGCCCCTGCAAGGCGGTCGAGCGGCTGGCCGAAGGCGCCGATATCCTGCTCGGCATGTGCAGCTATGAAGACGGCAACAGCCTGGGACCGGAATACGCGGAAACCTGCATGAGCCATCTCGACCTGGCCCGGCTGGGACAGGCGGCGGGTGTCGGCGCGCTGGTGGTCAGCCATGTTCACGCCAAGATCGATATCCCCGGCGTGCGCGAACGCCTGATCCACGAAATGAGCGCGGTCTATGACGGCACGCTGTATTTCGGCGCGGACCTGATGGAAATTCCCCTGAAATGAAAGCCCTGCCCCCCGAGGTAAAGCCCTATCACCGGACCCCGGATTTCACCGAAACCGGCATCCCCCGCGCGCTGCAGGATGACCACGCGACCAAGCCGGGCGTCTGGGGCCGCATCGTGGTGGAACGCGGCACGCTGCTGCTCACCTTTGCCGAAAGCGATGAAACGGTCACCTTGCGGGCGGGGGACACAGGGATCATCGCCCCGGAAGAACGGCACCGTGTCGCCGCGGACGGCAGCGTGACCTTTCACGTCGAATTCTGCCGCTGATCGTTATCCGCACAAATCTGCAGCGGTGGAATTGCGGCGGCCGCGGGAGCGGGCCTAAACTCGGCGGCAACAACACCACCCTGAAGGAAGCAGCACATGGCAAACCGGCCCAATATTATCCTCATCACCTCCGACCAGCATCGCGGCGACTGTTTCGGCTTCGAGGGCCGGGGCGTGAAGACGCCGCATCTGGACCTGATGGCGCAGGACGGCACGCGGTTTTCTAACTGCATCACCCCGTCGGTCTTCTGCCAGCCGGCGCGCGCTTCCATCCTGACCGGACAGCTGCCCTATTCCCACGGCGTGCCCGACAACGGCATCAACCTGGACCCGGCGGTCGGCGAGGCCGGGTTTGCCGGCACCCTGGCCCGCGCCGGTTATGACACCGGCTTCTTCGGCAAGGCGCATTTTTCGACCCGCGCGACCTATCAGCCGACCGACACGCCGGAATGCAAGACCGGCTCGCAATCCTACCCCGATGACTGGAACGGTCCCTATATGGGGTTCGGGCATGTGGAGCTGATCGTGCATGGCCATCTCAGCAAGGCGCGGGCCAATCCGATGCCGCCGCAGGGCCAGCATTACGAACGCTATCTCGCCAGCCGCCTGCCGGATGGCGGCGCCTATGACATGTGGGCGACGGAACTACCCCCCTCTACCGGCGCGGCGCAGACCTGGCATTCGGGCCTGCCGGTCAAATGGCACAGCAGCACCTGGATCGGCGACCGCACCATCGACTGGCTGCACAACCGGAAGAAGGACAAGCCGTTCTGCACCTGGGTCTCCTTCCCGGACCCGCATCACGCCTTTGACTGTCCCGAACCGTGGAGCCGCCTGCACGCGCCGGAGGCGGTCGACCTGCCGGACCACCGCACGATGGACCTCGACCGCCGGCCCTGGTGGCACCGCGCGTCGCTGGAAGGCGAACCCATCGTCGACGATCCGGCAATCCGCGAATACCGGATGAAGGGCCAGCGCGTACCGCCGCAGACCGATGCGCAGCTGCGCGACATGACGGCGAATTACTACGGCATGATCTCGCTGATCGACCATACGGTCGGCCGCATCATGGAAACCCTGGAAGATACCGGGCAGGCGGAAAACACCATCGTCATCTTTACCTCGGATCACGGCGACATGCTGGGCGATCACGGGCTGTATCTCAAGGGGCCGACCTTCTATGACGGTGTGCTGCGCGTCGGTATGATCGTGAAGGGCCCGGGCATCCCGGCCGGGAAGGTCGTGAGTGATCCGGTCTCGACGCTCGACCTCACCCCGACCTTCTGCGACCTTGCCGGGATAACCCCGCCGCCGGGGCTGCAGGGCAACAGCCTCACCCCGCTGATCCAGGGCGCCCCCGGCGCCTCGCGCTATGTCGCCTACAGCGAATGGTTCGTGAACAAGTCGCGCTTCGGCTTCGACATGGACCTGCGGCTGGTGCGGACCCCGACCCATAAATGCACCTTCGAGATGCTGAGCGGCGCCGGGGAACTTTACGACCTGGTCAATGACCCGAACGAAATGGATAACCTGTTTGATGATGACGCGGGCAAGGCCGCGCGAAAGGAACTGACCGACCTGATGCGGGCGCGCCCGGGAAAGATTCTCGAATCCTTCCCGCCACAGATCGGCATGGCCTGACCGGCGCGCGTCAGCTGGGCCGGGCCAGCTTCCGGTTGGCGCCGCGGTCGTCAAGGATCGCACCGGCAATGGCGTAAACGATACTGCAGAATACAAACGCGACAATTTCGACCGGCAGGCTGAAAGCCGTGTTCAGTACCGTCTGCGCCCCGACCCAGCCGATACGCGGGGCATCCAGCCCCAGCGAATCCAGCGTCATGACCGGCCAGATGCCCTCCTGCAGCCACGCGATAATGCGCAGCCCCAGGGGAAAGAAGCTTGAAAACACGGCAATTTTCGCAATGGAGATCGCGGCGTCCGCGGCCGCCGCACCGCTTTTATCCGCGGCCAGTCGCATGACGAGTGCCTGGAGGAATGTGGCAGGATTTATCAGTCTCATTTTCGTACCCTGAGGGATTGTCGATACCCGTTGACGGATTCAGGCGTTTCCTCTCCGCAAGCAGCGCTGACAAGTAAACACCCATATCAGGTACTTTAATACCTCGTTTCATACTGTCAATTTTTGTTTATTTACTTAATTATTACTCAATAATAACTTTATAATAGTTCAATATAATCCGGTATTTATTATCAATTTTACGAATCCGCCTGCATGACCGATCACACCGTAATCACGGTCTTCCCGCAGGCATGCCCCGCTTCGAGATGCCGGATGGCATCGGCGGCCTCGGCCAACGAACAGGTCCGGTCGATGACCGGGGTCAGGCGCCCGGCCTCGATATATTCCGTCAGCAGCAACAGGTCGTCCCGGTTCTCCGCCGAAATGAAGGTTTTCAGGTTCTGGGGAAT
>CAXBEC010000320.1:0-4316 GCA_963974145.1 uncultured Alphaproteobacteria bacterium
TACAGGACGAAGGGCAAAATCGCGATGATCCCGACGATGCTGTAGAAGACCGTATTGGCAAACATCCGCAGTACCTGACGGTTCTCACTGCCGGCTTCCAGCCCTGCCATATCGGCGACGAAATCGCCCGGCCACATCAAATACGTCATCTGTCACTGCTCCTGCTGTACCGGAGGGGTGCCGCGATGTTGCACCGGGCTGCCTCCTGAGCTATATATAATCATATAATCACAGGTATGCAAATATGATGCTTTCGGAAATGGATGCCGCGGCGGAAAAGGTCAGCGACCTGATGAAGGTCCTGTCCAACAAGAACCGGCTGATGATCCTGTGCCAGCTGGTTGAGGCGGAACAGTCGGTCGGCGCGCTCGCCGCGTGCATCGGTGCGCGTGAACAGGCGGTTTCGCAGCAACTGGCGCTGTTGCGCAAGGACGGGCTGGTGACGCCCCGCCGCGACGGTCAGACGATATACTATTCACTGGCGCGGCCCGATATCCGCGCGCTGATGGAATTTCTCCACGCAACCTATTGCGGGGCGGACGCGGACTTCTGATCAATCGAAAACGATGCGGCACATCGGGCCAAACCGAGGATACAGCTGGCAAAAAGGGCCGGCGTAACAGACCGGCCCTTTTAATTCCGTGGTTTTTGTATGCGGGTGTCAGCTTGCGGCGCGGCGCCGCCGTATCAGGCCATATCCGACCAGACCAAGACCGAACAGGGCCAGCGCACCGGGTTCCGGCGTTTCAACGACGACGTCGATCGCGACACTGGCCAGCGGACCGCCTTGCAGATCAGCGATGCTGAGCGCGAACTCATAGGTGCCGCCGACGTTCGGATTGAAAGCGACGTCCGGCGCGTTGACAATTGTCAGAAAATCAACCGCCAGGCTGCCGAACAGCAGGTTTTCCGAGCCTTCGATTTCGGTCTCGCCGGCAGGATTTACCAGCAATGCGGTTGCGGCGCCGAGATTAATGGTTCCCCGCCCGCCATTTCCGACGGCGGGATCGGTGTCATAGGTCAGGATAATGTCGAAATCGTTCGACGTGAGGGCGCCGCCCACAAGGCCCACGAAAAAGTTGAAATTCCATGTGGCGCCGAGGGTGCTCGACGAACTCTGGTCCGCAGGGTTGCTCGGGATGCCGAAATTGGACCCGGTGCCTGCGAAGAATGTACCGGCGCCGTCATTGGTGAGCGCCGGGTTAGCAAACCGCTGGGTTGCCGACAGGCCGATCGTGATGGTCGTATCACCGGTTGTCGCCGTCGAAATCGCGAAGGCGTCATTGGGAATGCCGCTGCCGGGGTTGAAGGCCGGCAGGGAGCCGAACGTTTCGAAAGACGGCGTCGCTTGTGCCGGAAGGGCGAATGCCGCCGCAGCGACAAAAATGCCCGCAACGGCCGCGCGTAAGGTGCTACCGGAAATATGTCTGTTCATTCTGTTTCCCTCTTTTTCCCTCTGCCATGTGATCCCGGCAGCCTGTCCGAAGTCTCTGGCGAAGCGCGCCAGACTGAATGACCTGTTTATTCGAGTTTAGGATATTTCATGCAATGAATGGGCCATAAACATTATGTTATTGAATTTACAGGAAGTTTTTCAGACAAATTTCGGTTTGTGGCAGTAAAAGTGTAAAGAAATCCGTCACTTTTCCGGGGTTCCCGATTACCGCGCGGTGTTTTTTCCGAAAAATCCTCGTAATTACAATGGGTACCGGCTGTTTCGCCGGCTGCTTCGAATCGTAAGGTTTTCCGACGGGCTTCGCATTAATGGTTCTGCCGCCCCGGCAGCACATCGCGCTTGCCACAATCATGCATTGCGCCGTAACGTCCGGCGGGGGGAACGGCGGAGGTGTCGTGATGAGTGTTGCCGAGAAGCGCAGTCGCGCCTGCGAGAAATTTCTGGCGAAGGTACACAACATCACCGGAAAGGAAGGCGTCACCCCCTCCGCGCTGCACGCGATCAAGCGGAAACTGGTCGGGCTGGCGAAGAAGACGGCGCTGTTTCCCCGGGCGGATTTCGAGATGCCGGCGGCCCAGGGCCGCAATCATCCGCTTCTGGTCGAAGACGGCGACGGGCTCGGGCTGTATCTGACCATCAACATGCCGGGCAAGGAAGCCGCCCCGCATGATCACGGCATCTGGTGCGTCAATGCGGCGATCTCCGGGCGCGAGCGCCATGATTTCTTCCGCCGCACCGATGAGGGCGAAACGCCGGGTCGCGCCACGGTGGCGAAGGTGGGCGAGGTGCTGGTCGAACCCGGGCACGGCATGGCGATGGGCGACCACGATATTCATGGCACCGTGGTGGTCGGCAGGGAACCGGCCATCGGGCTGGCGCTTTACGGCTACGCCCTGGCGCGCTTCCCCTCGGTGGTCTGGTACCATCCTGAATTTTCATCCGTCCGGGCAACGCCGTCGCGCCGCCGCGCGCTGGCCGGGTGAGGGGGGACAGCATGGGCCGCGCCGCAAAGATTTTCAGCGTGACCATTGCCAATTCGAAGCGGGTGATCGACTGCGCCAGCACCAGCACGATCCTGCAGGCGGCGATTGCCGCCGGGATCGACTACCCCTATGCCTGCGCCAGCGGCAATTGCGGCACCTGCGTCAGCCATCTGGAAAGCGGCAAGGTCTCGATGCTGCCGCGCGGCGACGCCTCGCTGTCCGCCGAACAGGCGGCGGCCGGCATGACGCTCGCCTGCCGTGCCCGGCCGCGCAGCGACGTGACAATCTGCTGGCCGGGTGGCGGGGAAAAGAAAAAATAGGCAGGGCGCGGCTGCCTACCGGTAGAACCGCTCGCCCTTTTTCAGCAGGGTGCCCGCATTGCCGGCGATGCCGAGTTCGAGGCTTTCCGCGATGCGCCGTGCGCGTTCCATGAAATGTTCCCGCGCGGCTTGCGGGCAGGTTTCCCGTACCGTTTCCTCAAAAAGCGCCAGCCAGCGGTCGAAATGCACCGCGTCGACCGGCAGCGGCAGGTGCTTTGCCACCGGGTTGCCGTGATAGCGCCCCGTCAGCAACGCCACCGAGGACCAGAAGGCGCACATGCGCTGCAGATGCAGGTCCCAGTCCGTGATCCGCGACTCGAAGACCGGTCCCAGCAGGGCGTCTTCCCGGATCTTCGCGTAGAACCGGTGTACCAGCGTTTCGATCATTGTCTCGTTGATCGCGGTGC
Source organism: uncultured Alphaproteobacteria bacterium (assembly GCA_963974145.1). Taxonomy (GTDB): domain Bacteria; phylum Pseudomonadota; class Alphaproteobacteria; order UBA8366; genus MarineAlpha4-Bin1. Next base: position 3,167 of record CAXBEC010000320.1, read on the forward strand.
GTTCCACGATTTCCGCCGTGATACGCGCGCGCCGTTCCGCCGTCGTCTGAGAGTCCGTCATCGGCTTTTTCCTGAATAGGTATTATAAATACCAATTTAAGCCGTTATAACAGGCATTGCAATTACCTGTTCAGGGGAAGCGACAATGCGTCTCACCGCGTTCACCGATTTCGGATTACGGATCCTGATGCGCCTCGCCGGCGCGCCGGAGAAGATGTTCACGACCGGCGAACTGGCAACCGAACTGGATATATCGCGCAACCATCTGGCCAAGGTGGTGCAGGACCTTGCCCGCGCCGGCTATATCGAAACACGGCGCGGTGCCGGCGGCGGGTTCCGCCTGGCGATGCCGGCCGGGTCGATCACGCTGGGCCGCGTCGTCCGCTTCCTCGAACAGCAGAGCCCGCTGGTCGAGTGCTTTCGCAGTGATGGCGGAAGCTGCACCCTGACACCCCATTGCCGGTTGAAGTCGCGCCTCGCCGGGGCGCGCGACGCCTTCCTGGCGGAACTGGACAGCACGACCCTGGCCGAATGCGCCTGGCCCGGCGGCGCGTGATTATTTTCCTTCCAGCGTCGCGATGACTTCCTTCGTTACGGCCGCCGTGCCCATGTCGCCGCCGAATTCCATTGGCCGCAACCGGTTGGCGGCGAAGCCCGCCGCGACCGCGTCGTCGATGGCCTGCGCGGCATCGGCGGCATGCTGTGTGCCGGAGCGTTCGGCGAGGTAATCCAGCATCAGCGCGCCGCTGAGGATCGCGGCCAGCGGGTTTGCCTTGTCCTGGCCCATGATGTCCGGCGCGCTGCCATGTGCCGGCTGGAACAGCGCGTGGGTGTCGCCGATTTCGCCCGATGACGCCATGCCCATGCCGCCGACCAGCCCGCCGGCGAGGTCCGACAGGATGTCGCCGAACATGTTTTCCATGACCAGCACGTCGAAGTTCCAGGGCTGGCGCACGAATTCCAGCGCCTGCGCATCGACATAATTGTAACGCTTTTCGATATCCGGAAAGGCGGTCGCGCGTTCGTCGAAGATCTTGCGGAAGAAGGCCATGGAGGTGAAGACATTCGCCTTGTCGACGCAGGTGACGACACCCTTGCCGCCGCGCGTCTTGCGCTTCGCCGCCAGCCGGAAGGCAAAGTCGCTCAGCTT
>CAXBEC010000321.1:0-4315 GCA_963974145.1 uncultured Alphaproteobacteria bacterium
ATCATCGGCTATGCGGATCTGCGCATCGGCGCGGGGGTGGAGAAGGTGCTGGAGGCGCATATTGCCGCCGGCGGCGGGCGCTTCCGGGGCATCCGGCTCGGTGGCGGCTGGGATGCCAGCGATGATGTTCGCAATTCCCACCCCCAACCGGCCGAGGACATGTTCCAGGATGCGAAATTCCGTGAAGGATTTGCGAAACTGGCGCCACTGGGGATTAGCTTCGAGGGCTGGTGCTTCCACCCGCAGATTCCGCGCCTGACAGACCTGGCGCGCGCCTTCCCGGATACGACCATCATTCTCGACCATTTCCTGGGGCCGCTCGGCATCGGGCCCTATGCGGGGAAGCGGGCGGAATACCTGCCGAAATGGAAGGAAGACATCGCCGAGATCGCGAAATGCCCCAATGTCCATGCCAAGCTGGGCGGCATCAACATGAAGATGAACGGCTATGGCTGGGAGAACCGGCCCAAGCCGCCGACCAGCCAGGAACTGGTCGACGAAACGCGGGTCTTCTACGACCACTGCATCGAACAGTTCGGGCCCGATCGCTGCCTGTTCGAATCGAACTTCCCGGTCGACAAGGTCAGCGTCAGTTATCACGTGCTGTGGAACGCATTCAAACGGATCGCATCGGGTTGTTCCGCCGAGGAAAAGGCGAAACTGTTCCACGACACGGCGGCGCGGGTTTACCGGATCGAATACTGATACGGGCCGGGAGTTGGTGGGAACCGCGGGGCGGGCGGGTCAGCGTTGGCTGCTGTTCCCTGCCATGTAATCCATCGCATCGCCCAGCCCGTTCAGTGACACGGGAAAGGTGATCTGTTTTTCGGCATCGACAAAATATGCGAACCGCAGCAGGCGCCCATTGTGCAACTGCCTAGTCATGGCTTCGTTCAGCCAGCCACGCGCTTCACAAACGGCGTTGTCGCAGGAACTGATCGGCAGCCGCGCCGGCGGTTCTCCGTCGACCTTGATGCCGACACCCGCGGCGACAAACGCCTTGCTCGACATTCGGAAGGTGATGCGCGGCCGGATCTGACCGTCGACAATTCGTTCCACGATGACACCGAGTACGACCTTTCGGCCCTCGGGATCTGTTGCGATGGACTGCGAGGCGGCGCAGAGTTTTTTGCTATCCTCCGTATGTCCAGTGCAGTTCACGCTCCAGGCGCCGAAGGTCCTGGCATCGGATGCGGCACTTGCCGGGGAAACCGTTGCCGCGAACAGGAGCAGGATTCGGAGAATATTCATGTCACTCTATGTTTCCGGGAAAAGAGGGAACTTGCGTGATTTCCGGGGCCGCCGTCGAGGCCCGGGCCTGCTCGAGAGCAGAACCTGGGCCTGTCTGGCATTGCTTTACGTGGCCGCAACCCGCAGATCAGATCGCGCGCGACCGGCGGCGGCGTGCTGCGGCAAGCAGCACAAAGCCGGGGAACAATAACAGCGCGATTGACGATGGTTCGGGAACGCTCTCCGTATCGACGGTTAGCGGGGTCTGCGTCAGGTTGACCTGTCCGCCATCGACAAACGTCAAAGCCGTAACGAAGGCGACCGGGTTTAAGGGGTCCAGTAGGGCCCCCGCGTCGATTCCCACGACCCGGAACCGGTCGACCCCGCCCGGGCCAAAGTCGAACAGATCACCTGCCAGCAGCTCGCCAAGGTCAATGGTGAAATCCGTCCCGTCGAAACCCAGCAAGTTGTATACGCCGTCATCGCCGGCAATCGTCGGCAGCATGACGGTCTGGATATTGGGCCCGCTGTTGACGACATAGTCGTAACCGACAGCGATAACGGGATCGATGAAGACCTGTTGTCCAATTTCGACGTTGAAATCAAAATTGAAGCCGTCTTCAGTGACAACGGGGAGCAACGGGTTTTCAGGTGTTTCGCCTGGAACGGAACCTTCGCGAATGGCAAAGGACCATAGACCCGGGGTTTCCGGTGAGACGTTGCTCGTATTCTGCAGGTTGAGGACGGCCTCGGTGCGCGAGCCAGGCAGCGTAAAGAAGGTAACGGTAGGTGTCGTTGTCGCTGCAAAGCTGACAGCCTGCACTTCCTCCGGCCCCTCATTGCCGCCGCCATTGTTGCTGCCATCCCCGATACCGGCATCAAATCCGGCCTGGGCAGGGGTGCCGCCCAGTCCGCCGGTACCGTTGCTGGCGTCACCGGTGGTCCATTCCAGACGGTCGTACCGGAACTCAATATCGAAATTGCCCTGTGCGACATCGCTCCGGTTGCGCAACACCATCTGGAAATTGTTGGTCAGGCTCGCATCTTCGCTGAAGAATCCGACATTGTTCCACGTCACGATGGCGGTGTCGGCATTGGGCGACCCGACATAGACTTCGCCGCAGGATGGGCAGCGGGTATCGACGTCGCCCCAGAATGGCGCAATTCGCGGCGCGCCGGCGACCGGGAAAGGCTCGGGTGTTAAGGTGCCGTCCGGACTGTTGAAGGTGACGTTGCCGTTGTTGTTGATGAAAAAGCTGTTGAAGGTGTTGCCAAAGAAGTTGATTTCGAACGGCAGCGCCAGTTCGTTCGACGATCCGTCATCATTACGACCCATGGCAAGAGTGCCGAAAACGCCGTCGTCTCCAGGCGCTTCGATCAGCGGAATGGCATTTGCCGAGCCGGTGACAGACAGCGTGCCAATGATCAGGGATGATGAAAGCAGGAGGGTGGATAGCACTCGTTTCGATGATATTGGGATAGCAGACATTTTGATTCCCGTTTTGCTGGTTACGTGATGGTTAACGTGACCTGCCCCGCCTTCCTTTCAGCAATAATTGTGCCGCGGGATAATATCCTATTCGTTTCAATTGATTATCGATTTGGCGGAAAAGCGGGTTATTTGGCAAGTGTAAAGAAATCCGTCAGTTCAACGGTATTTGGTTAAGGAAAATATTTTTAAATCCAAATAAACTTTATTTTACAATGCAATATATTGTTAATTGGAACTGATTGAAATGTAAGGTTTTCCGACATATTTTTGGTAGATAGGTGCATTCCTGATTGTAGGAATTATAGCCATTTCTTCTGAGAAGAGAGGTTTGTGTCCCGGTGACGCCATTGCGATAGTTGCCGTTGGTGGTCCAGTCCACGGCCCGGGGGCCATCCAGTGCCGCCCAGCAGAGGGGCGTATCGTCGTCCCGAGTCCAGCGATTCCCGGAGGCCTTTTGCCGGGGTCGTGGCGGGCCGCCCGTTGGTCCTACTTCCCTTGAGCATATTGATTGTGCCAAGCTTGCTCCTGCATCCAGTTCATTTGTCTTTTCTGCCCCGGGGGGAGCCAGCCATGCCCGATACATCCTTAGACGCCACATCCGCACCGATTACCGATATCGCCTTCCTGCAGGGGGTGAAGGTGGTCGATTTCACCCAGTTCGAGGCCGGGCCGTCCTGTACCGAATCACTGGCCTGGCTCGGCGCCGAGGTGGTGAAGATCGAGAACCCGAACCGGGGCGACCCGGGCCGGCGGCTGAAGCCCGGCCTGCCGGATGACGACCCGTATTATTTCCATATCTTCAACGCCAACAAGAAGTCGATCACGGTCAACCTCAAATCGCCCGAAGGCCTTGCCGTCGTGAAGGACATGATCCGGGAAGCCGATGTGATGCTCGAGAATTTCGCGCCCGGCGCGATTGAACGTCTCGGCCTGTCCTATGACGTGGTGAAGGAAATCAACCCCGGCATCATCTACGGCCAGATCAAGGGGTTCGGCGAGGGCAGCCCGTTCGAAAAGAACCTGGCCTTCGATATGATCGCGCAGGCCTGCGGCGGCACGTTCAGCGTGACCGGCGACCCGAACGGTCCGCCGTCCCGGCCCGGCATCTCGCTGGGCGATACGGGGACCGGCATGGTGATGGCGATTACCATCCTCGGCGCCCTGTACAAGCGGCAGCAGACGGGCGAGGGGCATCGGCTGCAGGTGGCGATGCAGGATGCGATCATGCATTACATGCGCATTCCGTTCTCGACCCAGGAACTGACCGGCAAGGCAGCGGAACGCGGCGGCGACAAGGTGCCGGGCATTGTCAATGCGCCGATGGGGCTGTACCCCTGTGCGCCGGGCGGCCCGAACGACTATGTCTATATCATGACCAGCCGCGCCAACCCGGACCATTGGGACAAGCTGCTGACCCTGATCGGCCGGGAAGACCTGATCGGCGACGAACGCTACCTGACCCCGGCGGACCGCGTGGCGCGCGAACCGGAAGTGGATGCGGTGATCGCCGAATGGACGAAGGGGCTGAACAAATACGATGCGATGAAGGCGGTTGGCGAAGCGGGCATTCCTGCCGGCGCCGTGCTCGACACG